>CAZWHH010000106.1:0-4548 GCA_964633615.1 uncultured Bacteroidales bacterium
ATCTCTTCTTATATTGATGAAAGAAGAGACCCTTATAAATCTACAGAGGCAGCTTGTAAATACCTTCAATATCTTTACCGGACTTATAATGACTGGCAACTCGCATTGGCAGCTTATAACGGAGGACCCGGGGTTGTCAGAAAAGCCATTGAACGCTCCGGTGGGAAAAGAACTTTTTGGGAATTGTATCCTTATCTGCCTGATCAGACCAAAGGGTATGTTCCTGCTTTTATTGCCGTAAATTATGCAATGAATTATTTGAAAGAACACAAGATCAAACCGATAAAACAGGAACTGAGTTTTTTTGATACCGACACCCTGAAAATAAATTATAAAACGACATTCCAAACAATTTCACAGCGACTGAATATACCTGTATCTAAATTAAGACAGTTAAACCCTGTGTATAAAAGAGATGTAATCCCTAATAAATCGGAACCTTCATTATTGATTTTACCTGAAGATAAAATTGTAGCCTTTTTGAAAAATGAAGATGAAATTTATAAACAGGTCGCTTTAGCAGATACTGATAGTGCCGATGTGGATATGCCTCCCCGGAATGCGAATAAGAAAAAGCTGGTTCATATCGTTAAAAAAGGAGAGTATTTTCATAAAATTGCCATGATATATAATTGTACAATTGAAGAAATTCGTGAATGGAATAATCTTGAAAATAATGATTTGAAGGTAGGACAAAGATTGAATATCTGGGTTGATCCTGCTTATGTTGCACAAATACAAGCTGAAAAATTAAAAATGCAGAAACGCATCGAAGCGGATACAAACAAACGAGTTGTATATTATACGGTTCAACAAGGCGATACTATCTGGAGTATTGCAAATAAATTCAACTGTGATTCAGTTGCTGAGTTGTTAAAAACTAATGACATCCAGGATGAAACGGATGTAAAACCAGGGAAAAAATTAAAAATCTATCTCAACCATTAAAATTTGTTATTATGAAGAATTTATTTAGTAATCTAATCCTATTGTTTATTTTGGGTTCAATGTTTGTTGGGTGCCAACCGGGTACTGAAAATATTGAGGGACAACTTCCCAGTCCCACGGGTAGCAAGGATGAGATAATTGTTGTTATGGATACTACATTGTATAACGGAGAATTGGGTGGTGTTATTAAAGAACACTTGGCCGACCTGTACAGGATTTTGCCGCAACCGGAACCCGTTTATGAATTGATCAATATACCTCACTTTTCATATAAAAATATGTTCAAGCGATATAGAAATGTCTTGCTTGTGAATATAGATAAGCAATATACCCAAACAAAATTTCGGGTACTTAAAAATGTGAATGCAAACCCGCAAATTATTATTGAAGCCCAGGCCCCTAATAAAAAAATGATGAATAAGTTATTAAGTCAAAAAGCAGAGGCCATTCTTGACAGATTTTTAGAAACGGAACGTGAAAATTATATAAGCACTTACAAGAAGATTGCAGATCGGGGTATAACAAAAAGCATCGAAAAGAAATTTGGCATTTCTATGGTCGTTCCTAAAGGCTACTCTATTGATAAAGATACAACTAATTTTATGTGGATTGTCCAGGAAGGACGGCATTATTCACAAAACATCCTTATTTATGAATATCCCTACAACAAAAGCAAAACCTTCTACCTTGGAAATATTAAAGAGAGAAGAAATAAATTTACCCGAAGATATGTACCGGGTCCATCTCCTCAGTCTTACATGAAGATCGAAAATTTGGTGAATTCAATGTACTCAGAAATTGAGATCAATGGTTTAGAAGTTACCGAAGTAAGAGGCCTGTGGAAATTAGAAAATGATTTTATGGGAGGTCCGTTTATTAATTATTCATTTTATAATCCCATTACAGAAAAAGCAGTTTCTGTAGATGCATTCGTGTATGCCCCAAAGTATGATAAAAGGAATTATGTCAGTCAATTAGAAGCAATGCTGCATACAGTTGAGATTGCCCGTTAAGAATTTTATGAAAATTCTTTCTGTTTTGTTCCGGGTCTTTAATTTTTTTTAATTTAGGAGACCTCCTAAAAATCGTTATGCTATGAAGAATGGTTCTTACAAATTGTTCCTTTTGCTTGCCGCTTATCTCTTTTTCCTGATGTTTCCTGCTGAGCTGTTCAGTATAAATACTCCACAGGACACAATAAAACTTAACCGCTATCTGCAGAAGGCAAATGAATATACTTCCGTAAGTACAGATTCTGCCAAAATGTTTTTTAAAAAGGCCCTGGAACTTTCTCAGGCATTAAATGATAAAAATAAAGAGGCGAATATTCATCAGGAAATAGGAACATTATATCGTTCTCAGAGCCATTTCGATACAGCCCGGCAACATTTTCAGAAAGCTCTTAAAATATTCCGTTCTCTGGATGATAGCCTGGGCATTGCTAAAGCTTTTAACAATATAGGTACTGTACAGTTCTTCAGGGGGAGTTTTAAAGAGGCGATTCAAAATTATCAGAAGGCCATAAAACTATTTGAAAAGGAGAGTTATGATAAAGGGATTGCAGATTGTAAGAATAATATCGGGATCATTCACTGGAGACAAAAGAATTATGACCGGGCAAAAGAATATCTGAAAGAGGCAGCCAAAGGGTATAAAGAAATCGGGAACAAAACTATGCAGGGTTATGCTTATAACAACCTGGGTGTTATTTACGGAGAAGAAAAAAATTATGAGGCTTCTTTAAGGTATTATCAAAAAGCAGCACAGATTTTTAAAAAACTTGGTCTTCAACAACTTATTCAAAGTACTTATCAGAATATGGGGATTGTAAACAAAAATTTAGGAGAATATAATAAAGCAATGGAGTATTATAACAAATCCCTGAATATTGCTAAAAAATTTAAAAATAAAAAACTAATAGCCTCTATTCATGGGAATTTGTCTGAATTGTACAAAGCAATGGCTGACAAAATAGCCCAAACAAGGACACAGCGGAAAATTTATCTGAACAAAGCAATTGAAGAAGGTGAAAAAGCCATTAAAATTTCAAGGGAAATCGGGGCGGTTCCTTTGCTGAACACCAATGCTGAATCTCAAAAGAAAGTTTATAAAGAAGCTGGGAATTATAAGAAAGCGCTTGAAATGGCTGAATTATATATCGAAACCCAGGACAGCCTATACAGCAAAGAAAAAACCAAAGCGGTTGAAGAACTCGAGGCTCAGTATCAATCAGAAAAAAAGCAGTTGAAAATTGATAAGCTGGAAAAAGAAAAACAACTTCAGCAGGAAAAAGTGAAGCGGCAACGTTTTTTAATTATTACTTTTATTGGCGGAATGACGATAGTCTTAATTTTTTCCTTTATCATATACAAACAAAATCAAAAGAGAAAAAAAGCAAATTATTTATTACGAGAGAAAAATGAGGAAATTCGAAAACAAAAAGAATCTATAAAAGAGCAGGCAGATGAACTTCGTACACTAAATGCCACAAAAAATAAATTTTTCTCAATCATTGCACACGATCTCAAAAATCCTTTTAATACCCTTTTAGGCTATTCTAAACTGTTACTGGAAAATTGGGACTTGATGGATAAAGGAAAATTAAAAGCATTTGCAGAAAAGATTCATTCTGCTTCAGAGCAGGGATATGATTTACTTGTAAATTTATTGGAATGGTCCAGAGCACAAACCGGGAAATTAGATATAAATCCTCAGAATTTTAATTTGAATGATACTATACAACAAACTATTTCTCTCTTAAAACTGAATGCAGATAAAAAAGGAATACGTATTGTTGATGATACTGAAGAAAATGTGTTTGTCTATGCCGACATGAATTCTGTTACAACAACCCTCAGAAACTTAATTTCCAATGCCATTAAATATACCCCCGGAGGAGAATTAATAAGATTATACAGTAAAACAGAAAAGGACCAGGTTAAAGTCTTTGTAGAAGATAATGGAATGGGTATTCCTGCAGCATATCATAAAAAGATTTTCAGGATTGATGAGGGATATTCAACAAAAGGAACCGATCAGGAAGGCGGAACAGGTCTTGGCCTTCTCCTTTGCAAAGAGTTTGTAGAAAAGAATGGGGGAACCATTGACTTTATAAGTGAGGAAAGAAAAGGAACTACTTTTTTCTTTACGTTAAAAAAAGGGAACCCTCAAAATTAATCCTTATGCATTATCGTACAGCCATTTAATTTCTTTTTTCCATAAGCTGTCATCAGGGGTCTCCAGAACCATTGGAATATTATCCAGACGCTTGTCTTCCATAATTTTTTTGAAAGCAGTTTCTCCAAGCATTCCTTTTCCAAGGCTCGCGTGCCTGTCTATCTTACTACCCAACTCTTTCAATGCATCGTTCAGGTGCATCCCTTTCAAATAAGAGAATCCGATTATTTTCTCAAATTCATCCCAGGTTTTTTTATAACCCTCATCGGTTGTAAAATCATATCCTGCTGCAAAGCCATGACAGGTATCAATGCATACACCAACCCTTGATTGATCATCTACCAAATCGATAATTTTTCGAAGATGCTCAAACGAATAGCCCAAATTGGATCCCTGGCCGGCTGTATTTTCAATGACTGCTGT
>CAZWHH010000106.1:4648-7556 GCA_964633615.1 uncultured Bacteroidales bacterium
GCTTTCCATTGCCGCTGGTTTTTTGTGAATAAACCAAAACCTTTTGCACCTATTTTATGGGCATTTATCGGGGCATTTTCAACCCCTCCCGCTGCACTTACATGAGCTCCAATATATTTCATATCCAAATATTTTTTATTCTATCTATAAACAAAACTAATATAATTATAATTCATTGTAAATCTTTATCTCTATACAAAAAAATTGTAAATTTCAGAATCAGAAAGATTGAAAATATGTTTGTCGTTAATCTAATGACATGATTTTTAGTCTATACATTGTTTAAGGACCTTAAAAATTATTAACTTATGCTTAACCGATTTAAAATTTTACTGACAACCGGGTTTGTCTTCATTGCTATGATCTTTTCACTTCAGGCAAAAGACAATGCACGTTTATTGCGGTTTCCCGACATCAATAACAATTTGATAGCCTTTGTTTACGCGGGTGATATCTGGACAGTTAATTCTGACGGGGGAGAGGCAAAAAGGCTGACTTCCCACAAAGGACTGGAATTGTTTCCAAAAATTTCACCGGACGGAAAATGGATTGCATTTTCTGCTCAATACTCAGGAAGCAGACAGGTTTATGTCATGCCTGTTGATGGTGGAAAACCCAGGCAGTTGACTTATTATAATGATGTAGGTATGATGCCTCCGCGAGGCGGTTTTGATCATATAACACTGGACTGGACTCCCGACAGCAAAAATATTCTTTTTAGGGCAAATCGGACGCCTTATGGAAAACGCAACGGGAAATATTTTAAGATAAGTATTGAAGGGGGATTGGAAGAACCACTGTTTATTCCGGAAGGAGGGTTTGGTGTCTATTCTCCGGGGGCAGAAAAAATATGTTATACCCCTATAAGCAGAGAATTTAGAACCTGGAAAAGGTATAAAGGCGGAAGGGCTGCTGATCTATGGATTTATGACCTGAAGAAAAATCATTCCGAGCGGCTTACAGAATTTCCCGGGACCGATCAAATACCCGTTTGGCACGAAAATAAAATATACTTTGCGTCTGACAGAGATCTGACCTTGAATCTTTATAGTTATGACCTGAATAAGAAAAAGACAGAACAAATAACTCATCATGAAGAGTATGATGTAATGTGGCCTTCGGGATCCAACGGCAAAATAGTTTACGAAAATGGAGGACATCTCTATAAATATAACCTTAACACAAAGGAGAATGAAAAGGTGACCATACATATTAATTTTGATAATCCCAATATAATTCCTTATTACAAGAACGTAAAGGAAAATATTCATAGCCAGAATATTTCTCCTAAGGGAAATCGTGCCATATTTGATGCCCGCGGTGATATTTATACTGTTCCAAAGGAAAACGGAATGATCCGTAATCTGACTCAATCACAAGGGATAAGAGATATTTACCCTTCCTGGTCGCCAGATGGAAAATATATTTCTTATGTTTCTGATAAAACAGGAGAGTATGAGATTTATCTTTTGGAAAATAAAGAAGACGCCGAACCCAAACAGATTACTTTTAATTCTGAAGCATGGAAGTATAAGCCAAAATGGTCGCCTGATGGCAAGTATCTCCTTTATTCAGACCGAACCCTGAAAGTAAAATTACTGAATGTGGAGTCTGGTGACGAAAAAGTTATAACAAATGCATTGAGACATGAGATCAGAGATTGCCGTTTTTCTCCGGATTCTAAATGGGTTGCTTATTCAAAAAGCAGTAAAAACGGGAATGATGCAGTTTGGGTCTATAACATAGAAACAGGGAAAAATCATAAGTTAACCGGTGATGTGTTTGATGATAACTCTCCCTTATTCTCACTGAATGGAGAATATATTTATTTTCTTTCAAAAAGAGACTTCAACCTTTCATTTTCAGATTTTGAATTTAATTATGTATACAACGATGCCACACGAATTTACGCCCTTGCTCTTACAGAAGAAAGTCCTAAATTATTTGAGTATAAGAGTGATGAAGTAAAACCTTTGGAGGCAGGAAAAAAGAATAATGGAAATAACAAAAACCAGGATGTATCGATTAATATAGATTTTGAGAATATAAATAACCGTATCATGGCATTCCCTATGAAAGCAGGGAATTATTACAACCTGAGAGCTGTTGAGGATGGGATACTGTATGCCAAACAAAATGAGATTCATCGTTATTTAATTAGTGAAGAAAAGGATCAAACCATACTCTCCGGAGCCAGGGGAGCTATTTTGTCAGCAGATAAAAAGCATATTTTATACAGGGCCGGATCAGATTTTGGTATTACCGATTTGTCACCAAATCAGAAAACAGGTGAAGGAAAACTGGATCTGAGCAATATGGAAATGAAAATTCATCCGAGAAAAGAATGGAATCAAATATTTCGGGATGGCTGGCGGATATTCCGTGACTATTTTTATGTGGAGAATCTGCATGATGTCGATTGGAGGAATGTGTTTGAGAAATATAAAAAATTGCTTCCCCATGTGAGTCACAGGGCTGACCTTGACTATATCCTCGGCGAAATGATAGCTGAAAGCAATACCGGACATTGCTATGTGAATTATGGAGATTTTGAAAGAGTTGACAGGGTAGAAACCGGGCTTTTAGGTGCAAGGCTGAAAGCGGATGAAGAGACAGGAAGATTCTTTATATCAAAAATATACGGAGGAGAAAACTGGAACTCAAATCGAAGATCACCCCTTACCGTTCAAGGGGTTGATGTTCAGGAAGGGGACTATCTGATAAGTATTGACGGGCATGAGATTAAAACCGATGAAAACCCATATAAGTATCTGGAAAATACTGTTGGGAAGGTGATCAAAATTACCGTTAATGATAAACCCGGCAAGAATGGAACCCAAACTTATAAAATTAAACCGATTGATAGCGAAATCTCTTTGATGTACCATGATTGGGTTGAATCCCGCAG
>CAZWHH010000107.1:0-7518 GCA_964633615.1 uncultured Bacteroidales bacterium
ATATGGTTCATTTCGATAAATTCATACTGGAAAATGGATTAAAAGTAATTGTTAATCAGGATAAAACCACTCCTATTGTAACTATTAACCTGCTTTACAATGTAGGAGCAAAGCATGAAGACCCTCACAGAACAGGCTTTGCGCATCTTTTTGAACATCTCATGTTTGAAGGCTCCAAACACATCCCTGTTTACGATACGCCCCTTCAGATGGTGGGTGGCGATAACAATGCTTTCACAAATAATGACATTACGAATTACTATCTCACCCTTCCTAAAGAAAACATGGAAACAGGTTTCTGGCTTGAATCAGATCGAATGTTGGAACTGGCACTCACAAAAGAAAAAATTGAAATACAAAAAAATGTAGTCATCGAAGAGTTTAATCAACGCTACCTGAATCAGCCCTATGGTGATGCCTTCCTAATTCTAAGGCCTATGGCTTATCAAAAACATCCGTACCGTTGGTCTACTATTGGCAAAGATCCCTCTCATATTCAAAAGGCCGGTTTCGAAGAGATCCGGGATTTCTTTTATAAACATTATGCTCCAAACAATGCCATTATAACTGTAGCAGGGAATGTCACAACAGATGAAATCAAAGAATTAACAGAGAAATGGTTTGGAGAAATTCCCCATAGAAAATTAGCTCATAAAAATATTCCAGAAGAACCCAGACAAGATCAACCCAGGAAAAAAGAGGTTTTCAGGGATGTCCCCCAGGATACTATTTATAAAGCTTACCACATGTGTGACCGGAATCATGAAGATTTTTATGCCACAGATCTGATTTCCGATCTTCTTGCCAATGGAAACTCTTCCCGATTACACCAAAAGCTGGTTAAAGAAAAAAATATTTTCAACACGATTGATGCTTATATCACCGGAGATATTGATGAAGGACTTCTTATGGTAAGCGGGAACATTGCAGGCAATATAAATATGCGCAATGCGGAGGAGGAGTTACAGAACGAACTGAACAAACTGAAAACACATCTTCCAGCCAAAAAAGAACTGGAGAAAGTAAAAAATAAAGTGGAATCAGTTAAAATCTACACGCGGACGAGCTCGCTGCATAAGGCCATAAATCTTTCATTTTACGAATTAATTGAAGACGCTCAAAAAATCAACACGGAAATTGAAGAATACCGAAACGTGACAGCAGAAAAAATTAAAGAGGTAAGTCAACAAGTGCTGGATGAAAACAACTGTTCCACACTTTACTATCACTCAAAAAACAAATAATTTATGACCACACCCGACAGAACCCGGATACCTGACAGCAAAACCATAACCGAAGCAAAGCTTCCGCATGCCCGGCATTTTAACTTATCAAATAAAATACCCGTGCATGCTATAGAAAATGGGAATGAGGATATAATTAAAATTGATCTTCTTTTCAGAGCGGGGAACTGGTACCAGCCCAAACCACTCGTTGCAACCGCTACCAACGAAATGCTCGATGAAGGAACAAAAAGCTACACCGGCGCAGAAATTGCTGAATATATGGACTATTATGGTGCATTTTTTAAAAACAGCGCTACTAAAGATACCACGAGAGTAAGCCTTCTGTGCCTCAACAAAAACCTGCCCCAATTACTCCCTGTATTTTCTGAAATCATCAAAAGCCCAACTTTCCCTGAGAAAGAATTTAAAATTTATATTGAAAACAAAAAACAACAGTTCAATATAGATCGCTCCAGGGTGATGAATTTATCCAGAATATATTTTAATGAAGCACTATTCGGGAGTGAACATCCATATGGTAAAATACTTACTTTTGAGGACCATGACCAGTTAAACACAACCGACCTTCAAAAATTTCACCGGACCCATTACTCCCCGGAACAATGTAATATCATCCTCTCAGGAAAAATTAAGAACGGAACCCTTGAAATGATAGAGAAGTATTTTGGAAACTGGCAAAATCCACAATCAATCAGTAAGCCTGATTTTACTCCTCATCCAAAACAGGAAAAAGAATTTTTCACCCCAAAAAAAGAAGCTGTTCAGGCTGCCATAAGAATAGGAAAACGGCTTTTCAAACAACATCATCCCGATTTTGCAGGGATGAACGTGCTCACCACTATCCTGGGCGGATATTTTGGCTCCCGGCTTATGAAAAGCCTTCGGGAAGAGAAAGGATATACCTACGGCGTGAACGCATTCATCGTCTCTTTAGTAAACGAGGGATATTTACTTATTGTCTCCGAAGTAGGATCAAAAGTTTGTCGTGCCTCTGTCGATACAATTTACGAAGAGATCAAACGTTTAAAAACAGAAAAAGTACCCGAAGAAGAATTGCAGATGGTAAAAAACTATATGATGGGCGATATGCTGAGGTCTTTCGATGGACTGTTACCGATTTCTTCCACTTATATTAACCTAATAGAACATAAGCTCGATGAACAATTTTTCAAAAATATGATAAAAACAATTAACCGGATTGATCAGAACGAACTGATTGAACTGGCGAATAAATACCTGGATGAAGAAACTATGATACATTCAATTGCAGGTGCTTGTGAATCATAAATACTCATGAAACAAAACAGCCGGATACGAGGAATTTTAATCTTAATCATTCTGCTGATTCCCTTCAGCAGACAATCCTTATGCCAGGAAAATGTTTCCCCGCTTGAATTATTGAATGCCACTATTGTCAATGAAGAGGGTGATGTTCAGCTTCAATGGCGATTGTTAACTGATACCATAGAGTTTGATACCAAAATAGAACGCGACGATATTTATATAGAAGCATTTGTACCAATACATATTATTACAGATACCAGTACCAAAACATGGGTGGATACAAATTCCTATGCCAATAGCCAAATTCGTGCATACTGGCTAAACCCAAATTTAGCGAAAACAGAACTTCAAAGTAATAGATTCAATACCATCCATGCTTCTGTTCAATTTGATACTTGTAAAAAAAGTATGTCTCTGACCTGGTCGAAACATATTCCACTTACTCCACTAAATAATTTCAATTTCAATGACACTATTGAAATTAAACATTTTAACATCTGGAAAAGTACAGACGGGAACGACTACCAGAAAATAGCAACCACAGAGGATACCTCATTCACTGACACTGACGTTTTCTATAACCATACCTATAAATATTTTATTGAATCCGTCAGACAGGCCGACACGAGCATCAAATCCAAATCAAACCGGGTGATGGTTGAAACCCGCATGCCCTATAATCCGGACTATATACGAACCGATTTTATCAAGTCAAACCCCGGTTCATTGAATCTCAAATATACTATAGCCCCCAATTCAGAATTAAAAGGGTATTATCTGCTACGGTCAGATTACAGAAGAAGTAGTTACGATACCCTGAAGAAGTTCACAACATCTGGATATGAACTTAGCTATGAAGATAAAAGCATCGATACGGACAAGCAAGTATTTTACTACCAGATGGTCTCTGTAAATCAATGCAATGACCTTACTACCCGGTCGGATACACTAAACAATATTATGCTCGAGGTAAAGAATGAAAACCTGACCAACAAGGTAAGCTGGAATCATGTTACAGGAAACCAATTCCAGTCAAAGGAATATGAAATCTACAGAAAAATCGGAAATAACAACTATACATTTTATCAAAGCACTTTTAACAATACTTATTACGACAACGAGCTTGATCTGTTGCGGGGCAAAGACTCCAGCGGTTATTTCTGTTACAGAACGAAAGCAAAGCTTTCCCTGACCTCTCATTCTGCCTTTGTGCAATCAAATACCGCATGTGTTTACATCGAACCCGAAGTGTTTATTCCCAATGCTTTTACCCCAAACGGGGATGGAATGAATGATAAGTTCAGACCTTTTATTTCTTTTTTCCCTTCAACTTACCATTTAATAATATACAACCGGGCTGGCATCAAAGTTTTTGAATCTAAGAATCCGGAAGAATCATGGAATGGACATATCAAAGGAAGAGGCATGGCACCCGGTGGAACTTATATCTACTATCTGAGGATCAATAACCCGGATCACAAAGAGATCAAGAAACGAGGGAAGGTTACTGTTTTATATCCCTGATAAAAGCTTATTATAATCTGTATACAAATGCAACTACCTGGTTAAAGCCATTCCCCGGACAGGATTCAATTTACATCAGAAGGCAAGGTAAAATAAAAGGTACTCCCCTCTCCTTCTATACTTTGAACATAAATTTTACCGTGATTTTTTTCAATAAATTCTTTACAAAGAATCAAACCCAGACCCGTACCGCTTTCTTCTGCTGTTCCTCTCCTGGAATATCTAACATCTACCTTAAACAATTTACTTAAGTCTTTCGGGGGAATCCCTATGCCTGTATCCGAAATACTTACTTTTTTATATTTACCATCAATTTCTGCATCTATCCTAACCTCTCCGTGGGGCAAAGTATATTTTATGGCATTCGATAATAAATTACGGAAAACAGTTTTTGTTGTATTCCGATCAGCAACCACTGTGTAATCCGGATTAATATTATTTTCAATTTTAATCTCTTTATTGGTAGCATTAGAGTCTAACAATTCAATCGCTTCATTGGCAAGACCGGATAAATATAACACCTCAGGCTTGAGTGCTATTCTTCCTGTCTGTGAACGTGCCCACTCCAGTAAATTTTCAAGCAAATCATATCCTTGTTTGGCTACTTTATAAATATTTTGATGAAAATAATGGATTCTTTCTTTATCAAACTTGTCTTTTTTATTAATCAAAAGAGATGCAGCACCCAGGAGCGAGTTAAACGGATTCTTTAAATCATGAGCTACGATAGAAAAAAATTTATCTTTTGTGGCCACCACTTTCTGCAATTCATACTCATACTTTTTTAAATCCCTTATATCGGTATCAATAATTACAAATTTTTGTATCTCTCCTTTTGAATTATAAATAGGGCTCTGGGTAGATTGTACTTCAATTATTTCATCGCTTTTGGTTTTTATTACCGACTCAAAAACACGAACTTTTCTGGATTCACTGTCATCAGAAGAAACAGCACGAAAATCAGTATTCGGATTATAGTTTTGTAAATAGGGCCCATATTGATCTTTCAGTTCATTGATTGTGTATCCATACAATTTTGAAAATCCAGGATTTACCCATTCTATTCTCCCTTCTCTGTCTGTAATAATCACAGCATTATCTGTTTCACTTGCTACCACAGACAATTTTTCCAGCTCTGCATTGGCTTCTTCCAGTTGATGAGCCTTTTTTTGAATCTCCTCTTTTTGTTTCAGGATTTTGGCATTCTGGTATAAAATTTCTTCGCTTTGCTTCCTGATTTCCTCTGTACTTTTATATACAATATTTTCCAATTTCCTTTTATCTTTCTTAACCTTATCAGCATATAGCCTTGCCACAAAATATACAATAACGATAATAACAAGAAAATAAAACACATACGCCCATAATGATCTGTACCACGGAGGTAAAATTTCAAATTTAAATGTAGCTGCAGGACTTTCGAGATTGTATATGTTTTTGGCTTTTACATGAAAAACGTATTCACCCTCCGGCAAATTAGTATAGTCTTTTTTAACTTCCCTGGTCCAACTTAAATTATTATCATCAAATCCTTTTAACCATACTTTATATTGAGTCTCTTCCGGTTTTTCATAATAAGAAGCCGAATACTCAATCCTCAAATTATTAAACCGGTAAGGCAATATTAATTTGTTCTCTTTTATCCGTGAATTCTGCAAACTGTCATTAAAAAAGTGTCTATAACCGCTTGTAATAAGGGAATCATCTTTTAAATTTATTATGTTTCTAATATGTACATTAAAGTCAGTGTCTTCTTTAAATGGAATGGCAGGGTTGTAATGTATTACTTTTCGGTCGCCTGCAAAAAACACATCTTCCTTACTTACAATATTAATTCGTGATAAGTTTTGGCCTCTGAATCGATTAAAAGGTAGTTCAATTAACTTTTGATCCGCTGTAACAAATTTTAAAGCTTCACGATCGTGTATCCAGGTTCGGCCCCAGGAATCAGATTTAAATAAAAGTGTTTGTCCCGATATATTATATTTGTCATTTATCTCCTTTGCAATAATAACCGAATCTTCGACAATTTTGCAGATGCCCTCACTTGTTGCAAAATATATCTGATTCATTGCTTTGCACGGCCTGCTTAGTGAATTTTGGGGTAACCCATCCTCTTCTGAGTAATGTACAATTTCTTCAACCTTTTGCCTGTCAGAGCTCAAAACAATTTTCTCAATACCATTAATGTAATTGGTTGTCCACAAAACCGAATCATTTTCCACCTCAGCATATCTTGCTTCCTTATTAAAGTCTTTATATCTGTCCAATAGTGTTAACTTCTTATCCCGAACTAAAAATCTATATATACCTGAAACAGTAAAAGCAAAATATTCTTCCGGTATTTTTAAAGAAGGTCGAATATTCCAAATATTTATTCCTTCAAGTATTCTGGAAACTACCTTATTGTCCGATATTAAAAGAATGCTTCCATTATGTGCCGCGATGAGGCTTTCGTTGTGGCGGATCAAATTCCATACTTGCCCTTCAGAACCATTAATGAGCTGAAATTTATTGATCTCTAAACTACTATTAAACGGACTAATTGGCTTTGTGTATATACCCACTTCATTTCCAAAATACAGATTATCCTTTAAAAATTCAACGGAATAATTTTTCCTTGGGATATTATATACGTTAGTAAAATAGGAAAACGGGGAATTCAGCTTAAAATAGCTTATTCCATTACCCAGGGCTGCCCAGAGGTTATTATTATGATCCATAAATAAATTATATACCGTATTGGCCTGCAACCCATTTTCTTTATTAAAAATTTTTACTGTTTCTCCTACAGAATTAATAATGTAGATTCCACCGAGTTGGGTTCCTATCGCAAAATGCAACGAATCAATACGAGTGGCACAATAAGGTTCTTTTTCAAGAATTTTTGATTCATTCTTTACATTCCACTTTTTTACCTCCTTGTCATCATACTTAAAAAAACCATATTCTCTTGAGACAATAATTAAATCATCCTCCCTCCCCTTTAGTGCAAATCCATACGATTTAAAGATTCGACGTGAAGATATTTGTGTAAATCCGCCACCTGTAAATTCAAGAAGACCAAGTGTATCGTTTAGAAAAAATACCGTTTCATTTGAAATAAAAGAATTTAAGAAATTTCCTTCAGCAGCAAAAGAGTAGACCGTATCCCCATCGTAAACAAAAGCTTTCGTGTTTGTCTCAAAGATCACTTCATTATTCACAGTATAAATATTCCACACATTAGAAAATTTTTGATCTTGCGCACAAAATTTATGAGTAAGGGACTTATATTTCACCCTTCCGCTTTCATCATGTGTAAGAAATCCAAATTCACCTTCAGCTCCTATAAATATTTTTCCTGTCGGGGCTTGTTTGATAGAGCGTACAGTTGAATTATTGGGCATTTCAATTAAATCCCAATATATACCGTCAAAAATCAATAAACCATTGGTATTTCCAAAATACATAATTCCTTTTT
>CAZWHH010000108.1:0-7514 GCA_964633615.1 uncultured Bacteroidales bacterium
AAATCTAAATCATATTATCGATTCAGT
The DNA here is from genome assembly GCA_964633615.1 of uncultured Bacteroidales bacterium. GTDB lineage: Bacteria > Bacteroidota > Bacteroidia > Bacteroidales > UBA12077 > JAGXLC01. The sequence goes on from CAZWHH010000108.1 coordinate 28, forward strand.
GTATAAATCAAAAACAGAAAAATAGTTTATTATGGCCAATCAACGTGGGTTTGCTATGAAAAAATGCGGATTACAAACTGATTAGGGTTTGCTGAAAAAGTCACTCATTATAAGTTTATTTTGTGTTTTTCAGCAAACCCTGATTATACATTATGCAATGGCAGCATAATGAAAAAAGTGGTTCCATTCTGTTTCTCTCCTGTTTCAAACCAGATTTCTCCATCCAGGTCTTCAACAATATTTTTGCAAATTGCCAGTCCCATTCCCATTCCGGAAGATTTGGTCGTAAAGTTAGGCTGAAATAATTTCTCTTTCAGCTCCTTGTTAATGCCTCTCCCGTTATCTCCGATTGAAGTGATGACTTTATCTCCTTTCTTCTGAATATCTATCTCAATCACTCCTTTTTTTCCGGCGGGGATTGCCTGAATGGCATTACTTAAAATATTACCAAATACCCTGGATAACTGATCTTTATCGGCATAAACCGGAAAATAATCCCGGGCATTCCATCGCCTGATGAATTTTACATCTCTTGTATGCTCCACCATATTTATGGCCTGATCTATTTCCTCTTTCATATCCAGGGGTTCATTTTGAGCTTTTGGCATTTTAGCAAAATTTGAAAATTCAGTAGCAATGCCGGATAAAGTATTTATTTGGTTGATCATAGCCTCAGAGAACTGTTTTATTCTTTCGTCAAAATTAACCACCCGATCTTCCCAGGCTCGTTTTAGATATTGAACTTTTAGCTTCATGGGAGTCAATGGATTCTTTATCTCATGCGCAATTTGTTTGGCCATCTCCCTCCATGCCGATTCCCGCTCTGTCTGTGCCATAATTTTTGCGTTTTCTTCCAGCTGATCAATCATTCGATTATATTCTTTAATCAGTGCGCCTATTTCATCATGACTTTCATAATCTATCTTCTCATTCGTTTTATTCAGCCCGATCTTCCCTATCTTTTTACGAATAAGGTTCAGTGGTTTTGTAATATTATGTGATACCAATACTGCAACAACTGATCCCAGAATAATCAGGAACACATAAATATTAACCATTACCATGATGATGGTATAAATATCTTTTTGCAGAGTTTTTTGCCTGGTAAAATAAGGCAGATTCAAATAGGCCAAAACCTCATTATAATTATTATAAAAAGGCACATAAGCCGACTTATAATTCAGGTCTGCAATATTTTCATTATGAATAAACATCCGTTCATTCTCATTGGCAAGCTGACGATAAGCTTCCGGATTTATCTTCCTGCCCATCAACTCTTTTTCGAACACCTGCCTTCGTGAAGTGGCAATCAGGTTACCCTGCAGATCATATAAATTCATATCCACGTAGAAAACATTTGAAAATTTGACGAGCAGTTGATTCAAATATTCCGAATATCTATGATTTAAAACTGGTTCGTTCCCCAATTTATCCTTCAGCTCAACCAGTATCGACTGTAATTTTTCTTCAATGGCTTCTTTTTGTTTTTCCTGAAACTGCTGTGTTGTATAAAAAAGGGTTCCTGCACCAACCGCGATCATGGATAAAAAGAGCAGCAACACCATCGAAAAGGTGATTTTATTCTTAAAATTATAATTAAACAGGGTGATGTTGGAGGGAAAATTAGAAATAAAAACAAAAAGAATAAAGCCGATGAAGAAAAAAGCAAACAGATAGGAAAATTGAGCCAGATTATCCAGGAAACTATTGAGAGGTTTACTAATAACTATTAATGAATCCTCATCTACTTTATAAATAAGATGATTATATCCTTTGTAATCAACAAAAGAATAGGTTTCATCTTTATCAAAATTGAAAACCAGTCGCATAGGAAACAGATAATCTCCTGATTTTCTTACCAATTCATTGTTTCTATATTTTGCAAAAGAGTAATTGCTCAGAGGACCTGAATTGATAACCGACTCATCATATAACAACTCGGGATAACCAAATTGGCCGGCAGACAGTTTGGAATCCAAGGCAATGAAAAGAGACTGCTCCGTTAAAGAATCGGCTTCATGAAACTTGAGATGCCCAAGGTAACTAATCCTTCCGTTCAAATTATCCAGAAAATAAAAACTGCTTCCTTGTAATGATATGCCTTCATCCCTGATTAAATGATCAAAAAAAGAATAACAGTGATAGACATCCACTCTGTTTTCACTTTCATAATCCACATTTAAGGAGTCATAAGGCGAACAAACTGATATTTGCAACTCATATTTTCGAAAGAAACCACTAAAGTATTGGTTCTGCAAGTAATTCAAAATTTTCTCCTCATTTTCCAAAGGATGCAACATCCACTTTTTCAGATTTTTGTCCTCTTTCAACTGCTCCTCTTTCTGATACAGCAGCAATTCACCTATCCTGTCGCGTTCAAATTCAAGGTTGCTGATTAACACTTTTCTTTTCTGATGTTCCTTTAAAGTTGAATAATGCTGAATGAAAGTAACTCCATATAAAACAGAAAGAAAGATAATGGCGATGTACCTGGAATAATTATATCTTTTATAAATAAAGAGTATAAGAATGATAATACCATTACTTACATAGAAAAACAAAACAGAAAAAAGATCTAATTCATGAACAAAATAATGTAACGCAAAACCGGCTGCAAAAGAAATAGATAAAAACAAAAACAACACCTGGCGGAGTGATAAAAAACGTATTTTCTTGAACAGGAAATCAATCCATAAGAAATATATAGCAAAAAGAAGGAAACAAATAAAAAACCCTGCAAAACTATAAATTGTCAGGTCCAGAAATCTGTAAAAAGCCAGGGATATATTTGAATTGATAATTAATGTTTTAAAAAGGTAATGAAAAAGAAAAAACACCCCCACGTTAAGCAGAACAAAAAGTACCGCATAACCCCATTTTGTATAGGGTTTAATCTTTGGTGGAGAAGCATAAAACTGCCGTGCCACACGCAAAACAATCCATGCAAACAACAAATGGATTAACAAGTCTCCCAGACTTGGTAAAATTGAAGAGGTAGCATAATAGGAGGGATCAAACACCTCTAGCTTGTATAAACTTTCCGGAAAATTGTAAGAGACCATCACCCACCTGAGCAATCCAAAGAATAATAATAAAACAGCAATGCCTGCAAATCGTTGTCTCTGATTTTCGAAACGGTTAAATAAACTAAAAATAAATAATACAAGAAAGATCAAAGACAATCCATACAGTCCTATAATAAAATAAAGAAATCCTTTGTGAGCTTTATCATAGTCATGCTGTATAATCGAAAACAAATAATTCCCTTTGCTGTCGTAAATCTTCTCCCCTTCTTTCGGATCTTTCTCTATCCTGAAATGATCCGGCAAATGAAAATCCGACTGAAACTTATCTTTAACAAATTCATTTTTATAAGAATAGGTCTTTTTTATTAGAATTAACCCAACAAAACTGAAGTCATTATGCTTTTGTCTCAAAGAGTAATACCAACCATTTCCTATTTTATAAAAAGAATGGGTCCCTGTCAATTGAATCTCATTGACAGGAATTGAGTTAGAAGTCCAGAAGATCAGTGAATCATGATGAAAAACAAAAAAGGAAAGCCCTTTAGGTTCCTGCATATTAAAGTCCGAGAATAACGACTGTGATTGGTATTGTTCTTTTTCTTCCTCAAAAAGTCGTTCATCCAGGATGTTTAATTTCCTTTTTACTATATTTTCCTTTGTATGAAGAACGGCTTCTACATCATCCGTATCAATTTCATATTGCCTTATATGATTAATGTAGTAATCAAATGCTAAAGCCAGCACAAAAAATAATAAGAGAAAGATAATATTTTGTTTTCGCCTGTCAGGCTTACTGTCTGGTCGTGTTTTATTATTTCCCATGATGGTATGGTTCTCCTTTTATAATGGTCAAAGCCCGGTAAAGCTGCTCTGCAAAAATAATTCTTATTAACTGATGTGAAAAAGTCATTTCCGAGAGAGAAAGTTTAAATGATGCGTTTTTATAGACTTCTTCGGAAAAGCCATAAGCGCCCCCGATAACAAAACACATGGATTGCCCGCCATGAGTCATCTTTTTTTCAACCCATTTTGCAAATTTTTCAGATGACATCTTACTTCCCCTTTCATCCAGTAATACCATCTCACTCCCTTTCGGAATATGCTTAAGCAGCCTGACTCCTTCCTCTCTTTTGATCTCTTCAGCAGATAAGTTTTTGGATTTTTTCAGACCCGGTACCTCCTTTGTCTGAAAAGAGACATATTTTTTTATCCTTTTAATAAAATGATTAAAGCCCTCTTCAACAAAAGACTCCTTATTTTTTCCTATCATAACGAGAGTAAGTTGCATCTTTTCAAATTTATAAATATTTTATCCAAAAGGAAGAAAACAAATCTTTCGGATGTATTTTTTTTGTTCAAAAAATGATTCTATCTTAGCAGTAAGATAAAGATAAAAAGATGTCACCAGAATAAATTTATGGTTCAATTTTTGCACTTAGATTTTAAATAATAACAAATTTATTCTTAATATGAATCTACATACAAAAATAATACCTTTATTTATTTTTATATCTGTATTTATTACCCAGAGCACCCCTGTAAATTTTGACGACATTCCCGGGGATATTGCCATTGCTTTTAAAGTTGGGACTGCCAAAGAACTCTCGCGTTTTTTTAATGAAAACCTGGAGCTGGAAGTAGAAGGGAAAGAAAATGTATACAGCAAGTCTCAGGCAGAAAGAATAATGGATAATTTTTTTACCAAATACCCCCCCAAAGATTTCAAATTTGTTCATAAAGGAGGAAAAAAAGATGCCCAGTACGCTATTGGGAAACTAATAACCTTCAATGGAAATTTCAGAGTTTACATGCTTCTCAAAACCAAAAACGACAAAAAACTCATCCATCAACTCAGAATAGAAAAAGAAAATGAGTGACAAATACATCCATGATTTTATAAAATACGCATTAGCAGAAGACTTAGGAGATGGAGATCATTCTTCACTGGCTTGTATCCCGAAAAAGAAAAAAGGGAAATCGCAATTGATCATCAAGGACGATGGAGTTCTTGCCGGGGTTGACATTGGTCAAAAGATATTTCAGGCCATTGATCCTAAAACGGAGGCAGATATTAAAATAATTGATGGGCAATCCATTAAAAATGGGGACATTGCCCTGACAGTCGAAGGGAGAATTCAATCTCTTCTCATGGCAGAGCGTCTTGTACTGAACGTGATGCAAAGAATGAGCGGGATTGCTACAGCTACCAATCGCTATGCTGAAATAATCAAAGACCTGAAAACCCAGATTTTAGATACCCGCAAAACAACTCCCGGTTTTCGCTATTTTGAAAAAAAAGCAGTGGAAATAGGTGGTGGAATGAACCACCGAATGGGTCTTTTCGACATGATCATGTTAAAAGACAATCACATTGATTTTGCCGGTGGAGTAGAAAAAGCCATTCGAAAAGTTCACCGGTACCTGGACAAAAAAAACAAAATGCTTAAAATCGAAGTAGAAGCAAGAAACCTGAATGAAATAAAACAAATCATTAAAGTGGGAGGGGTAGACAGAATCATGCTTGATAACTTCACGCCCGGGGAGACCCGTGAAGCAGTCAGGCTAATTGATGGAAAATTTGAAACAGAATCATCAGGAGGTATCACACATAAAACCATCCGGGAATATGCAGAATGCGGCGTGGATTTTATTTCAATAGGCGCCCTGACACACCAGGTAAAAAGCCTTGACATGAGCCTGAAAGCCATTTAATTTCTCCCTGTATTTTAATATAATGCCTTGCATTTTTAAATCATTAAGAGGAATCGCCAGTTTGGGATTTATCTAACCAAAAACTTTCTTTGCCCCGGTTTTACTCACGAAAAACAACTCCTGAACTATCCTGCACCTGCCTCTCTTTTAATTTTTCAGCTCTTCCTGTTTTCTTACAAAAAAAAATACATTATTTTTATCCTCTGTTTTAGTGAGCAAATAATATCATGCACAAAATATTTCAGGAAAATTGGTTTATTAGAAGGTTGGAATCTATTAAAGACAGGGCAAAAGTAGTAAGTCTTCCCGGTTTTTATAAGATCCCCATCTACGATGTGGTCAAGTTCTTCATCAACGGGATAAAAAAAGGATACCTGCCAACCCGGGCCTCTTCCGTAGCATTTAATTTTGTGCTGGCACTATTCCCCGGAATTATTTTTCTCTTCACACTCATCCCATACATCCCCATAGAAAACTTCCAGAGTGAGATGCTGAAAACATTTGAGAATATGCTGCCGCATAATGCATACAACTTTCTGGAAGCTACCCTCGAAGATATTATTCTCAAAAAAAACTGGGGTTTTCTGTCATTTGGAGCCCTTTTCAGCTTATTCTTCTCAATGAATGGGATTCACTCACTTATAGAAGGTTTCAATACCACCTATCACGACATTGAAACCAGACGATGGGTCACACAACGATTAATATCTGTTTTACTGGTTTTTATTATAGGTTCTCTGTTCACACTGGCTACCATACTTATCATTATAAGCCGCGGGGTGTTAAACAACCTTGTTTCGGATGGAGTGCTCGAGCTCGGGATTGTCTATTATCTGATTGTTCTTGGAAAATGGTTTATCATCATCATATTTCACCTCATCGCCATCTCTTTTATATACTATATGGCTCCCGCCAAAAAAAGACACTGGCGTTTCCTCACACCCGGAGCCATTCTGGCTACTTTTTTATCCATTGTTGCTTCGCTGATCTTCTCTTTTGTAATTAATAATTTTGGGCAATTCAATAAACTGTACGGATCAATCGGTACCCTGATGGTTGTTTTGATGTGGACCTATTTCAACTCCCTGGCGCTTATTTTTGGGTTTGAATTAAATGCCAGTATCAGCAATGCACAATTAAAACTAAATGGCAATGGCAAAAAAACCGACTGACCTGCGAAGAGAATATACCCAAATGGCCTTATCAAAGAAGGATGTACATAAAAATCCCTTCAAACAGTTCAATCAATGGTTTGAGGAAGCCCTGAAGGCAAATGTCCGGGAACCTACAGCGTTAAACCTGTCAACAGCTGATGATAAAGGAGAAATAAGTTCACGAATCGTGCTTTTAAAACATTTCGACAAAGAAGGATTTGTTTTTTATACCAATTATCGTAGCAGAAAAGCAAATCATATCAGTAAAAATCAACATGTGGCATTGCTTTTCTTCTGGCCGGAACTGGAAAGGCAGATACGTATTGAAGGGAAAGCCGAAAAAATACCGGCGTACCTGTCTGATAAATATTTTGATTCAAGACCGGAAAATAGCAAGATTGGTGCATGGGCTTCAGAACAAAGCCGGGAAATCCCGGACCGTAAATATTTAGAACAGCAAAAATTAAATATTGAAGAGAAATTTCGCCACAAAAAGATCTTCCGCCCTGAATTCTGGGGTGGCTATCTTGTCAAACCTCACCGTTTTGAGTTCTGGCAAGGGAGAGAGAGCAGGCTGCACGACCGGATAGAATAT
>CAZWHH010000109.1:0-7498 GCA_964633615.1 uncultured Bacteroidales bacterium
AAAAATTGAAATTAAAAACTTTATTAATTATGAAAAAAAAATTATTTTATGCTTCACTACTAATAATATTCGCTTTTATATTTATATTTACATCAAGTATAAATATAAATGGTTCTAAAAATATTGTTGTTAAAAATACTGAAGCTATAGCTGACATTAAGCCTATAATCGGCTGTACTCTTGCCTGTGTAGACAGAATTGATACGATATGTTTTTTGTGTGAAGACCCATATTGCTGGGTTTCAGATCGTGGGTGGGCAAATTGTGCACTCACCGGATACTGTACATTAAATATGTAGGAGATTTTTACCCGGGCAAAACTTCTTTAATTTTAAAAGAAGTTTTGCTTAAACTTAATTTGCATATGAAAAAATCATATATCTATATAGGAATATTATTCTTGCTCGCAACCGGATGTAAAAAAGAATCAAAATTTACAACATTCAAGAAATTTCCTGAGACAATAAAATTAACAGGCAAAGAGACCAGGCTAAAACCAAATTTCAAAGTTGCATACCTGGATCTATACGAAAATAAACTGATAATACATCTGACTACGCATAATGATAAGTTGGTTCATATATACAACAAAAAATCTTTAAACCATATCATTTCAATTGCAAAAAAAGGCAGAGGACCTAATGAAATAAAAAAGCCGGGGTCAACAGTCATAGAGAATAACGGTAAAATATTGATAAATGACTGGGGAAGACATTATTTAATTGGTTATCATATTGATAGTCTTATAAAGGGAAAAAATCAAACTCACAAAATAATAGGAAAAACACCAGTTGCTGTTTTTCCTTCTTTTAATTTCTCTCAGATTTATGACAGCCTCTTTCTATACACTACTCATAATCCCGGCTATTATTTTTACTGCGCGAATAAAAAAGGCAAAATTATAGATTCTCTTAATATAAAAAATAAAACAAATATTTACCCAAATTTAAACAGGAACAATATACTGTTTACAACTTGGTATCATTACGCAATTCATCCTTCAGAAAAAAAGATTATCCTCGCATATATGTACACTGATATTATTGTAGGGATAGATTTTAAGGGAAACATTCTCTTTCAATGCCAGGGACCTGATGTCTTTCAGGAAGAACCAACTGCCAAAAACTTAATGAGTAAAGATGTTCAAATAGCCTTTGAATCAGTAAAGGCAGATGAAAAATATATATACTGTAAATATAATGGTAAAAGTAAACTAGTAAATAAAGAGAACAATGAAATAACGGCAAATTACGGAGAGTCACTTTTGGTTTATAACTGGGAAGGAAAACCTATTCTAAGAATTGATTTGGATCACCCTTTTCTAGATTTTGTAATTGATCGTAATAACAAGAAAATTATAACATATACATCTGATTTGGGTCAGATATTCACCTACAAATTACCCGAATTACTTTGGGAATGATACATTAAAACCTAAAAATAATAAATATGAAAAAAATATTTATCTTAAAAGTATTACTCCTGGTTACTTTTTCAACAGTAGCACAAAAGGAAGTTTTGTTAAAATCTTTAAAAAATATCCAGGAAGAGTTTGAAGAAGTTTCTAAAATAGTTGAATCAACTTGTGACTCAATATTCACAATACGAGGCCCAATAAATGGAAAATCTAGCAATGAAGGACTTTTATTTGAAATTTCAGGGAAAAATAAAATAAATATAGGGATGTTAGATGATTCAATTTTTTCACCAGTTATTACTGAAGTATATAAATATCCTGAAGATAGTTTGGTAATAAGTAAAATACTTAAACCTTCTTCAAAATACAAAGGAATAATTTCTACAGAATTTAATGTTAATCAATCAGGCCAATACAAAATAAAATTTAAGTTAAAGAAAAGAATTAAAAATAACAACGGTTCTGTAACTTGGTATATATGTTATAAATAAACTTAATACTATAATTAAAATATACAATATGAAAAAAATATTAGTTTTTATAATATACCTGTTAACTACGTTGATTATTAGTCAATCTTGTATAGATAATAAGGTAAAAACAAAAAGTCTAATAGAAAAATATCATGGTGAAAAAATAAAAATGCCATTGGATTCAATAACTCTACTAAAAAATCACAAAACTAAACCTATTGAAAAATACAATGTAAACAACAATAAAATAAAGTTAGTTACAAGGATTAACGGCAACTGTCACATTTGCATCTATGAATTAGATCAGTGGAAACAGGAACTTATAAAAAAATTTGGAGATAAAAATGTGCAGTTTATTTTCTACCTATATACAGACAACTATAAAGATTTTAGAAATAATTTATATTATAAAATATCAGGTACCTATCCTTTATTAATTGATACTACCAATGCCTTTATAAGGGATAATAAGTTACCTAAAATTGATAAGCGGTTCCATACCTTTCTTTTAAACAAAGAAAACAAAGTAATTTTAATAGGGAACCCAATCTTGAACTCTAAAATAAAAGAATTGTATTTAAAAGAAATTAATAAAAGACTGAAAAAACCATAATCAAACTTTTATCAATTAGCCGTCACTTGTTACTTATTATGCTATCGTACCATTGATATTTAATTTTTATCCGAGATTGGAACTCACAAGTTATTCAATATCTATAAAAGATATCTCATTTTAGTTTGATAATCGAAGAAATAATACACTTTACAATACATTAAAGAAACAAACCCAGTGAGCACAAAATCATCAAATTTATTTGGCAACTCCCAACAGAAATCGTATTTTAGCCCAACCTAAAAAGAAAAGGAAGTTTGTTTTACTCCAATAAGTAAATATTTATTATGAAAACCCGGAAAATAACCAAAATTCCCTGGCTTCTGCTGTCTTTCTTGTTTTTGATTTCGTGTAAACCAAACAAACAGGACATGGAAACACAGGCGAAAAAACAGCACCTCAAAGATAAGAATCCGGTAGATACCATGGTACTCAAAAAAGGGGTTTTTGAAAAAGAACTGGTGAGCAATGGCAGACTGGAAGCATTGCAAAAAGCCAAATTGCGGTTTAAAGTCTCCGGCGAATTGGCAAAAATATTTGTCTCAAACGGTCAACGTGTAAAGAAAGGACAATTACTGGCCAGGTTAGACGAGTTTAGCCTGAAAAACGATTTAAACAAAGCCCAAAATGCACTGGAAAAGGCAAAAGTGAATTTTAAAGACGTACTTATCGGGCAGGGATACGAAGCCGAAGACACCGCTTCTGTTCCCGATAATTTCCTGCGCATTGCCAAAGTCAAGTCGGGACTGGCAGATGCACAAACAGACCTGAAAGAAGCACAACACCGATTGAAATCGGCTTCATTATATGCACCTTTCTCCGGTGTAGTAGCCAACATCGAGAAAAAAGAATACGATAAAATCGGTTCCGGTGAGAATTTCTGTACCCTTATCGATAACTCAAAATATCATGTGAATTTTTCTGTGCTCGAATCGGAACTGGAAGAAATAAAACCGAACAAGGCAATTATTACCAAGCCACTGGCTGGCGGAACGTTTTATGGGAAAATAGACCAAATCAACCCCGTGGTAGATGAAAACGGACTGGTGACCGTAAGAGGTCTGGTCAATAATACCAACGGCAAACTGCTTGAAGGAATGAATGCAAAAGTCCTTGTGAAAACCAAAGTGCCTGGTCAGCTCATCATTCCTAAAACAGCTATGGTACTAAGACAAAACAAAGAGGTGGTTTTTACAGTAAAAAATGACAGCATCGCCATGTGGAACTATGTAAACACCGGACTGGAAAACAGCAAATCTTATACAATAACCAAAGGGCTGGATCCAAATGATGTAGTGATTATTTCGGGAAATGTAAACCTGGCGCATGAATCAATGGTAGATGTTCAATGATGTGTTTGAATGTTTGAGGTTCGAGTTATTCTAAAGTCTGAGAATGTATTTATAATCCTTAAAATAATTTTTATGGCAACAATTAATAAGTTTGAAGATTTAGAAATTTGGCAATTAGCCCGCGAAATCTGCAACAAAATATTTATTATTACGAATAAAAGCCATTTCTATAAAGATTTTTCATTAAAAGACCAGATCCGCAGATCTAGTGGGTCTATAATGGACAATATATCTGAAGGCTTTGAGAGAGAAGGAAGAAAAGAATTTATTCAACACCTTTCCATATCAAAAGGGTCTGCGGGAGAATGCCGATCGCAGTTATATCGTGCATTAGACAGAAAATACATTATTACTTCCGAATTTGATGAAATATATAACATGCTTGTACTAGAAAATCAAAAAATCAGATCTTTTATCAATTATTTAAAAAAATCCAATTACAAGGGAATGAAATATAAATCCTGAGTCATAATCTTCCATATGATATAAAACCATCAAACCATCAAACATTCAAACACTCAAACGTTCAAACAAAACACAGTATGGTAAACTTCCTGACAAACCGCCCCATCGCCGTAACAATGACTTTCATTGCATTAATCATACTGGGTTTGGTAGCTATGACTCGCCTCCCTGTATCACTTATGCCCGATATTGACATTCCCGAGATAACCGTTCGTATTGAAGGAAAAAACATGCCTGTTCGTCAGCTTGAAAACACTGCAGTTCGACCCATACGAAGACAATTACTCCAGGTACCCCATCTGTCGGATATTCGGAGTGAAACAAGAGATGAAAGCGCATTGATACGATTGAAGTTTGAATATGGAGCCAATGTGGATCTGGCTTTTATTGATGTCAACGAAAAGATCGATCGCTCAATGAACTACCTGCCCAAAGAGCTCCCAAGGCCAAGGGTAATTAAAGCCAGCGCTTCAGATATCCCTGTTTTTTATTTAAATGTCACTCCCGGAGAATCATATCTCCCGGGCGAACTAAAAACCACAACAGGAATTTCAGACCGGTTCATGGAGCTAAGTCGTTTCACCAACCGCGTTATCAAAAAACGACTGGAACAATTATCCGAAGTGGCCATGGCAGACATCAGCGGGACTGTTCAGTCACAAATCTCCATCATCCCCAACAAGCAAAAACTCACTTCACTCAACTTAGATCTTTCAGATATAGAACAAGCCATCAGGGCAAATAACCTAAAACTGGGCAATATTGTGGTAAAAGACGGGATCTACCAATACAACCTGCGTTTTGAAAACTACCTCAATAACAGACACAACATTGAAAATATCCTGCTCAAAAAAGGAAAGAAAAATATCAGGCTTAAAGAAATAGCAGAAATAAACGTCACACCCCGGAAACGTTCAGGACTGGTTACTTCGCAAAAAAAAGATGCACTTTCCCTGGCCGTGATTAAAAAATCCGGTTCCCGAATGCAGGATATGAGATCATCACTTGATAAATTGGTCAAACAATTCCGTACCGATTATGAAGATATCAACTTTGAGATCATGCGCGATCAAACCAGGCTGCTCAATTATTCCATTCACAATTTAAGCAATACCCTGCTGCTCGGCGCAATTCTGGCTTTCATTATCATGTTTCTATTCCTCCGGGACATTCGTTCTCCCCTGCTAATTGGCATTAGCATTCCCTCCTCTTTAATTATCAGTGTTCTGTTCTTCTTTATTTTCGACATTTCAATAAACATTATCTCCCTCTCTGGCCTTGTACTGGGCATAGGAATGATGATCGATAATTCAATCATTGTCATTGATAACATTACCCAATATCTCGATCGTGACGATAACCTTCAGCAGGCCTGCATCAAAGGAACCAACGAAGTGATCCGGCCTCTGTTAAGCTCCGTAATGACTACCTGCGCTGTATTTATCCCGCTCATTTTTATCAGCGGACTGGCAGGGGCATTATTTTACGACCAGGCCATGGCTGTAGCCATCGGTTTGTTCTCATCCTTTTTTGTTTCCATCACCCTGATACCGGTATATTATAAACTGTTATTCAAAAAAGGTTCGCTAAAAGAATCGAAGATCCTGAAAAAAATAAAATTCTGGAATTATTTTGCCACTTACGAAAGAGGATTAAAATTCGTCCTTCGGAACCAAACCGGGATGTTTATTCTCTTTTTAATCCTGATAGCTATCGGCGGAATTTTTTATCAACATCTTGTAAGAGAAAAGTTACCTCCTGTAAACCAGGACGAAATGTTTGTTTCCATTGACTGGAACAAAAAAATTCACGTGAATGAGAACAAGAAACGATCGATTGCACTTATTGAAAGTCTGGATACAATAGTTAAACAATCATCAGTCTACGCCGGTTCACAACAATATCTTATGAAACGCGACAACCTGGCTTCTCCGCGAGAATCCAGAATTTATTTAAAGCTGGAATCCCCTGAGCAGATATCAAAAGCACAAGAACAAATCAATGGATTCCTTGCATCAACATACCCGGAAGCCAAATATCAATTCCTGCCACCAGAAAATGTATTTGAAATGCTCTTCTCTGATGACCAGGACCCATTGGTAGCCTACATCATGCCGTTTGAAAAACAAGAAGGACTAATCTATAATGAAGTCAAACGTTTGATGCAAAAAATCAATAGTCAAACAGGACAAATGAAAAATGCCACTGTCCCGGCCGAAGACCACGTTGAAATATCATTAAACAGCGACCATTTATTGATATACGAAATCGATCGCCAGGAGGTAATCAAAAGGCTGAAAAGCCTGTTTAGCGAATACCATGTAACAGAAATAAAAAGCAGTCAAAATTTCATGCCCATTATTTTAGGACACCACGAAGGCACTTTCCTTTCACTTATGCAGGGCGCTAAGGTTGAAAACAAAAATGGCAGCAGCATTCCTTTAAAAGAATTAATCAAATTACAGAAGGCCAAAGATTTCAAAACCATCATAGCTGGAAAAATGGGCGAATATTACCCCATCTCTTTCATCTTGAAAAAAGAAGAAGTCCTTCCAATTCAAAGAAAAGTGGAAAACACATTGAATAAAAACCAGCAGATGGATGTTAAATGGAGCGGAAGCATCTTTTCAAACCAACAAATGATCAGGGAAATACTTATAATTCTTGTCATCTCGTTGCTCTTGCTGTATTTTATTTTGGCTTCTCAGTTTGAGTCACTCTCTCTGCCTTTCATCGTATTACTGGAAGTCCCGATTGACATCGCGGGAGCGTTCCTGTTTCTTTATGTCTTTGGTGTTTCAATCAATATCATGTCACTTATCGGTATTATTGTGATGGCAGGAATTATAATCAACGATTCCATCCTAAAGATCGATACCATCAACCGGCTAAGAAGAGATGGAATGCCACTGGTCAAAGCTTTAATTATTGGCGGGCAAAGAAGATTAAAACCCATCCTTATGACCAGTCTGACAACTATCATGGCTATGATCCCCTTTCTATTTATTACAGGACTGGGGTCAGACCTTCAAAAACCCCTTGCTGTAGCCGTCATTGGGGGAATGGCCATTGGTACTTTTGTGAGTCTTTATTTCATCCCATTGTTCTATTACTTACTAATGAGAAAAAAAAACAACTAAATGACAATCGAGTAACAATTAATTGACAACTGAATGAC
>CAZWHH010000110.1:0-7479 GCA_964633615.1 uncultured Bacteroidales bacterium
TGAGGGTTTAGTCTATAGGATATTCAGTCATTTATTATTATGTTATGTAGATATTTTGCGGTTTTCTTTCGATTATATCCATTTTTTAGTGCTTATACCGAATTATAAGTTATAGTTAGACAGTGAATGTGTAATATAGATGTTCTGTTCAAATAGGATGTTAGAAGGACCCTTCGGGCAGAGGAAAATTAATGAAGATAGAAAGCATGATAATTAGATCAAAAGAAAAAGGCGATTGGGATTTTGCTAATTCCGTACTTTATAAATTGTGTTCTGAAAACCCAGCTCATAAAAGCAATGAAGTAATACTTGCAAAGATTTGGTTGATCGGTAGATCCTATGCTGCAGCAATTGAACGACGGAAAAACAATGAAGACGATATAAATGATGATTTCTATATAAATCAAGTCGTTCCAAAAATAAAACAATCTGAAATAGATTCAGAAATAAAAAAATGTAATGCATCCAAAACAACTGAAACTGTTCTATCCCTACATAAATATTTAACAGATATTTTTTTTGAACTAACTAAATTGAACAAGCGATCATTGGCATCAAAATATCTTCATTTTCATATGCCAGATCTTTTTTATATTTATGATTCAAGAGTTGAGAGGGCTATAGGGCCTTTAAACAAAGAGTTAAAATTGAGGAATCTAAAAGCAGAAATCTCAGAAAATACTGATGAAACATATTCAAAATTTTTTTTAAAATGTAGACGAATCGTTGAAAAAATACAAAATGAATACAATATAGAATTAAATTGTAGACAATTAGATAATTTACTTATACAGATAGGTAATGAAAAATTAAGATAAGAAAATTCTTCTAACAACTGCTTTAACCTGATAATTTATTTTGGATCACTTTTTGCCAAGCAAAGCAACTGCAAAAAGTGCGATAATCCCTTCGGGTCAGAATTACAAGTTAAGCAAATGTTATACAGATTAAAGCATATGGAGTTATAAAATGCCATTATTTCAAAGAGACGTACAAACATTAAAGCTAATAAAGCCAAAAACATTTACAAATGAAAAAGACTTACAAAATCTAATTGAAAATAATCTGAATGAAATATTTAGTTGCCATTTAGTATATAGCTAATTTTCTACCGGACAAGTGCATGGTTTTAGGAGTTTTTATGATCAATCTAAAAAGTAAAGCAATCATTGTAGTATTTTTATTTGTTTTTATTTCCTGTACGGTATTTGCTGATGATATGTTCGAGTTAAGTACGGGGGAGAGAATAATAGTAAAGGATAATGGATCTTGGTTATTCGAGAGAGAGACGAGTTTTGACAATATACAAATTATAGAAAATTCAAACAAACTACTTATCGTTAAAAGTAATGATGATGAGTCCTCAGAGTTAATAATAGAGGTTATAAATAATGATCTCTCTAATTCTAATGTATTTATAAGATTAGAAAACTCTTTAGATATGGCAAATAAATCCAACACTGTACAGGTAGAATATAGATTACACAATGAAGGGATGAAAACAAGATGGAAACTTATAAGTGATTACTTAATTAAGTATTCTGATAATCCTTTTTACTTTTTTAATGCTATTACTGAATCAAACCAGTTGGTAATTAAAATATATAATGAGACTAATTATTATAGGCAAAGTCAGTATAATATAGAAGGTCTGAGTAAGATTTTACAAAACTATAAATCATATGAAAATGTTTCCTCGTATACTCCTGAGGTTTACAATAAAAGCAAGTTTATATCTTTAGCAACAGACGTTGGGGGTTTAGGTGATAAATCTTTCAACGACGGAGCCTATCAGGGTCTGCAAATGGCAGAGGAAAAACTCGAGGAAATTAGAATCAAGGTTATCGAGTCAAAGCAGCAAACCGATTATATCCCTAACCTTACTGGATTGGCTGAAGATGGTTCTGATATAGTATTTGCAGTCGGATTTCTGATGGAATCGGCTGTAAAAGAGGTTGCTAGCAATAGGCCAGACACCTATTTCGCCGGGATTGACATTGGTGCCGGAGAAAATGATCCGGAAAACTTTCAGGGAATGCTGTATAAAGAAGAGCAGGCTGGATATTTGGCAGGTGTCGTTGCCGGTATGATGACAAAGAAGCATGCAGATAAGACCGATAAACTCAACGAAGAAAATGTGGTGGGTGTTGTTCTTGGTATGCTGATTCCTCCTGTAGAAAACTACGAGGTCGGATTCATTCAGGGTGTACACAGCGTAAACCCAGACTGTAAGGTTCTTTCTGTAACATCAAATTCCTTTACTAGTCAGGCAAAAGGAAAAAAAGCTGCTTTATCAATGATCGAACAGGGGGCAGACATTATATTCCAAGCAGCTGGCCTGTCAGGCCTTGGTGCGATCCAGGCGGCGAGGGAGGAAGGTGTATTGGCTATTGGTGTTGATGTCGACCAGAATAACGTTGCCCCGGATACTGTACTTACTTCTGCTGTAAAGAAGATTTCACAATCTGTGTTTTTATTAGTTCAGTCTGTGGTTAACAACAATTTCGAAGGTGGTACCAAAGTTTACGGTCTTCAGCAGGATGCTGTGGGTATCTCACCTTTTCACGATTTTGACGACATGGTGCCTAATGATGTTAAGGATGCGGTAAAAAAAGCAAAAGAAAAAATCATCAATGGTGAAATTATTGTACAAAGAACTCGTGAAGCGATCGGGAGATAATGATCTTAAAAAATGAACGCTTAATTATAAAATTCTGATGGAGAAAAGTGACATGAATGAAGATAAACTTCTGCCATATATCGAAGAGTATAAGAAAGTCATATCTGTAGGTAAAACAGGTGAAAGGTGCAAATTGGAGGCTCTAAAGAACTTCCAAAAAAATTGAAATATCGAAGCAGAGGAATAGTAAACTATTAAAAATTGTACCTGTATCAACACTTCAAAATAGATTGACAACAAGACTAACCTCTCATATCATCAAAGAGATACTTTAAGAGGTGAAAAATATGTTGGAAAATGAAATTAAGGAAATACAAGAATTTGCTAGTCAATTTGAGATTTTTGAACAAAACCCTGAAGAAGTATATAAAGAGGTAAATCAATTAAGTAGAGATAAAGTAAATAATCTATATGAAACATATAAATCGATTGTGGATAGATTCAAACCGGTCAATCTACTTAGACTTGAAATCCTTTCTAAATTGAAAAATGGTGAAATTATAAATGACCAAGTAGTGGAAGATCTAAAAGAAAAGATACGAAATAAAGACACCTCCTATTTTCAAGATTATGGAACAACTATTGTTCAAGGATTGTCTCAATACCAGAAAGGTACAAGAGATACCTTCGCTAATTGGCAGAATCCGTTCTTTATTTTTCATACCTTCTTTTTTGATAAGGTGAAAAAAGATAAGATTACAACCTATCTTAATCAAATCGCTGATAGAATAAAAGAAGAATTAACCCTGGGCAATGAGTATAAAACACATATAGTTGATTTTCAGGGACCACAGTATTTTGGACAAAATCGCTGTTGGATTGCTATATTTCCAAGAGTTAAAGTATCTCATAGAAAAGCATATCAACTCTTCATTGCAATAAACGGAAACACTATGGAAGCAGGGGTGGTTCCCGGATGGGATATCAAAGATAATGAGTCCAGAGATGTAGAAGACTGTGCAAATCTTGATGAAGTTGTATCTAAATTGTCTAAACTTAAAGAAAAGGTTGAAGAAAAAAACAATTCAGTAATCAACTTTTGGAAGATTGCCCCAGGAGCAAACGCAATATTATGGGATGATTTCATAAATAATGGAATTATGGCAATTGGATGGGATGAGTTAGGTGATCTGACTCAGTATACAGAAGAAGAAGTTGGAGACTTGTTGGGAATTACCAATACAGGGAATTCAAACAACATTTTCTCTATCAAGAATTTTTTAGACGCAAGTGTTGGGGATGTTGTTGTTGCGAGCAAGGGAAAACGTAAAAGTCTTGGTATAGGAATAATAGATAGTGAATATAGATATGATCAAAGTAGAGATGAGTATAGACATATAAGAGACGTGAATTGGATAATTAAAGAAGAAGTTGATTATGGGAAGACTATTTTTCGACCTGATGCTTTTTCCCCAACTTTAAAGTGGGATCTGATAAAAGAAACATATAAAAACCTTAATCCTAATTATAGTCAAAAACTTCAAGATATTGAATCAGGTAAAGAGATTATTGATAACTCGAAATTACCGACTTACCAAAACATTGATCAAGATTATTGGTGGTTAAATGCAAACCCAAAAATATGGAGCATACAAAAACAAGAGATTGGTGATATTCAATTATATACTTCACACAATGAAAAAAACAATAAGCGACGTATCTATAAATACTTTGAAGAAATAAAACCAGGTGATTTAATAATTGGCTATGAAAGTAGTCCTGTAAAACAAGTAGTCGCAATTTTAGAGTGTACTGAAGGATTGCATATAGACGAAAATGAAGGTGAGGGAATAAGTTTTATGATAAAAGAATTTATCGACTCACCGCTTACTTGGGACGAGATACAAGAAATAAACGAACTACAACAGTCTGAGATATTGAAAAATAACCAAGGTAGTTTATTCAAACTAAATCCAGAAGAGTTTGACGCTTTGCGTTATTTTATCGATGAAAAGACTATAGGTTTATATAAAGAAACTAAGAATAAAATGCCATATGACTATAGAAAAGATCCTGATGAAGTTTTTCTTGAAGACAATGAATTCAATAAGATTATGAATTTATTGAGCAACAAAAAGAATATAATTCTTCAAGGTGCGCCCGGAGTAGGGAAAACATTCATAGCCAAAAAAATCGCATTTCAAAAATTGGGGATGAAAGACAGTACAAAAGTAGAAATGGTACAATTCCATCAATCATATTCTTATGAAGATTTTATTCAAGGGATTAGACCAGATAAAAATGGATTTAAAATAAAACCAGGAGTATTTTATAAGTTTGTACAAAAAGCGATAAGTAATCCAAATAGCGATTACTTTTTCATAATAGATGAAATCAATAGAGGCAATCTTAGTAAGATTTTCGGTGAGTTAATGATGCTACTGGAAAATGATAAACGAGGAGAAAAATGGGAAGTATCACTCACTTATTCTGAAGGTGAAAAATTCTTCATACCAAAAAATGTTTACATCATTGGAACAATGAATACTGCAGATCGTTCTTTAGCCATAGTTGACTATGCATTAAGAAGAAGATTCGTTTTTTATACTTTAATTCCAGTTTTCAATGAAATTTTTGTACGTTTCCTTACAGAAAAAGGTGTGCCTGAATATAAGGTAAGAGATATCGTTGACCGAATAAATGCTTTGAATACAATAATTAGTAATGACAATGATTTAGGTAGAGGATTTCAAATAGGGCACAGTTTTTTTTGTACTTATAACAATGAGCAGCAATTTGAGGAATGGTATTCTAATGTAATAGATTATGAGATTGAACCACTATTAAGCGAATATTGGTTTGATAAACCTGAAAAAGTAAAGGAAGAGAAAAATAAATTAGCTAAATAAGAAATATGAAAATACCAGTTGAAAACATATACTACCTACTTTGCTATGCTTGGGATAAATTAGATGAAAAAGATATTGTTAAGGTAGATGTTGATGAAAGTACAGAAATACTTGATCTACTTACAAAAATAATGATAAATGGAACAAAACATATTCTTAAACGAGGTATTGATAAGAATTATATAGAAACGAAAGAAGAATTATCGGGTGTAAAAGGAAAATTAGATCTCTCAGCTACAATAAAAGAAAATTTACTCTTACAAAAAAAGACTAATTGTGTGTATGATGAATACAGCACAAATATTCTGCATAATCAAATTATAAAAACTACATTGAACAATCTGAAAAACACAAAAAATCTTGATAAAAACTTGAGAATAGAACTACATAAAGTACTTTTTCATTTACCACAAATTGATTTATTAAAGTTAAATTATCGCACATTCGATAAAGTAGAATTGAATCGGAATAATTATTTTTATGAATTTATTCTTCATGTATGTAGAATAGTTTTTGATCACTTACTTATTGATGAGTCTAAAGGTGAGTACTGGTTTAAGAACTTTTTTGATGATGAAAAGAAGATGAGAATCTTATTTGAAAACTTTGTTCGTAATTTCTATAAAAAAGAACAAAATGAGTATAGAGTCAAACGAGATAGATACAAATGGAAATTTAGCTCCAATGACTGGAAAAGTAATAATCACTTACCTTATCTTGAGACAGATATTTCTTTGGAAAGTAAAGAACAAAAGATTATTATAGATACAAAGTTCACTAAATCTATATTCTATGAGCACTGGAATAAAGAAATATTAAGAAATGAACATTTGTTCCAAATATTTGCCTACTTGCTAAACCAAGAAAATGATGATGAAAAGACAAAATCATGTGAAGGAATACTTTTATACCCCGTAACAAAGGAAGAGGTCTCCTTGAATTATACATTTCAAAACCATACTATAAGAATAGAAACAGTTGATTTGAATCAAAATTGGAAAAGTATCGATAGAAGATTGAAAGAGATTATTGACGTGTAAATTAGTCCCACCGGGTGTACTCTTTTTCAACCGGGACAAGTGGCTCACTAGAAAATAGTACATATCATCTACAAATGTTATACAGACATTAAAATACGAGATTTCAGACACTTACGAATCACGAGGTTCACGCCAGAGGGCTTCAATTTGCCCCGATGTAATTTCATACATCTTTTGATAGAAAAGCCCACCACGGCTTCTCACGAATTTCTGAGGGGAGTTTTACCCTATCTTTGAGGTGTATGAATACAGGGTTTTAAGGAAAGGAGAAGGGCAAATATTTTCTTTCCTGTATAAATACTTGTCTCGAATTCACTTACCTCACTTATAAACAACTTATTAACAAGAGTGGTAAATATTCTTTACCACCTCCAGATTTTCTCTCATAAAGTGGTAAAGATTCTTAACCACTAGTGGTAAAGTTTTTTTACCACTTAGCCTCAAAAGTGGTAAATATTCTTTACACTATTAAATACATTAATAAATACAAAAATACAGAGCTGCCCGACACAAAAAGCTTGTGGATAACTTCCAGAAGCTCAGAATCACGAGGATCACGCCAGAGGGCTTCAATTTGCCCCGATGTAATTTCATACAACTTTGAATAGAAAAGCCCACTTCGTCACACCTCGTGCCCCTGACTAAAGTTTTGAAGTATATCTGTGAGTATATAAAACAAAAGTAGAGAATAAGTTTTAGAGTACATACCGCTTTAGTATATAATCTATCACCAATAATATGGATGAGTCATCTTTTCATGAAAAACTATTCCAGTACTTCAATGGGTATGTGTTATATCCTAATTATCTCTTAGACATCATACAGCCAATATGTAGTCCATCTGTATGGAAAGTGTTTTGTACAGTTTGGAGAGAAATCATTGGAAGGCAGTTATGGGAAAGTAATCTAT
>CAZWHH010000111.1:0-7465 GCA_964633615.1 uncultured Bacteroidales bacterium
CGAATTCTTTCAAAAATTACAAAGTTGGATATTCCTCCCAAATTAGTCGGACCGGCAGCCCAAGCTTCAAATGCATTTTATCTTAGATCAAATGAAGTATTTGGAATATTATACGGGGAAAAATTCCTCACAAGTGTTGACCAACTTCCTGGTGATTTAAATCATAATGATTACACGGTTAACTCAGATGGGTATGTGATACTAAAAGGCACAGAGGGAACCATACTGGAAGCCCCTGTAAAACTTACAGATGAAAACGGAAATCCTGCTCTTGTAAAAATAGGGAATACGAATCCGGATTTCACTTTGGGTTTCTCTAACACCTTTACTTTTAAGGGTTTTACTTTATATACTTTAATTGACTGGAAGAATGGAGGGGATGTTTACAACAGAACAAGGCAATGGTTATACAGAGACCATAGGGCTGCGGAAGTTGACCAATATGGGAAGCCAGAAAATGAGAAGAAGACATATGATTATTATTCTGCCTTATATAATGAGAACAGAATTAGTTCTGAATTCGTGGAAGATGCCTCCTATGTTAAAATCAGGGAAGCCTCTATATTTTATGATTTTAATATTGACAAAAGTTTTATAAAGGGAATAAAATTGGGAATAATAGGCAGGAATATATATACATTCACTGGTTATAAGGGATATGATCCGGAAGTGGCCATGCCAGAATATGCTGAAAGTGGAGTGCCCGGATCAAGTTATTATAAATGGGACGCGTACTCATACCCGAATTATGCCAGCTTTTCTGCTTCTCTAACTGTT
Organism: uncultured Bacteroidales bacterium; assembly: GCA_964633615.1. Classification (GTDB taxonomy): domain Bacteria; phylum Bacteroidota; class Bacteroidia; order Bacteroidales; family UBA12077; genus JAGXLC01. The sequence continues at coordinate 778 of CAZWHH010000111.1, forward strand.
AAATTTTAAAAAACATCACTATGAAAAATAGTATACTCATAATTACACTTGCTCTGATTGCATTATTCACTGGTTGTCAGGAGCTTGAAATCGAGAATCCCAATAATCCAAACCAGGAGGATGTACTAAATAATGCGGGGAGTCTTAAAAACCTTGCGGGGAGTGTATTTCAGAATTGGTATCTGAATAATGTAGGATATGATGAAACTCCTGCTTTTATGCTGGGAACCGCAGCTGATGCTACAAGTTCTTCGTGGGGTAACTTTGCGATGCGTGATATGAGTTATGAACCCCGTAAAGCCTGGAATAATAATCCTTCATATGTGAATGCTCCTATGACAGAAAGTTATTATGACAACATGTATTCCCTTTTATCTATGTGTAATGATGTATTACATGCCATTAAAACCAATCCTGAACTTGAATTTACTTCAGAATCGGAAAAAAACATGATAAAAGCAGTTGCTAAGCTGGGTCAGGGTATCAGTCTTGGTTATATTGGATTAATCTTCGATAAAGGTTTCATTGTTAAAGAAGATGATGATCCTACTGAGGAATTTGAGTTAGAATCTTATCAGGAGGTTGTGGATGCTGCTATTATTTCTATAAATGAGGCGATTGATATTGCCAGCTTGAATTATTTTGAAATTCCTGAAGAATGGATCAACGGAGTTACTATGGATAATTTAAGATTTTATCGCCTGGCAAATTTTATGGCAGCAAAAATTTTACTTTCAGAGCCAAGGACCCAGGCCGAAAACGAAGAAGTGGAAAGATGGGAAAAAATCAGGGATTATCTTTACGATAATGAAATAGATCCAGTGACAAAAGTTGAATATAAAGGACTTACCCAGGATTACACAATAACTGCAGATAAAAACGCTGGTTCCTGGGCATCGTTGTATCATTTTTATGCCACATGGACGGGCTGGTCAAGGGTTGATATGAGGGTAGTGGCTATGCTCGATACAGCGGATTTACCACCTGTATGGCCCGAAGAATACGAAGGGGATTATACTAATTTTCCGAATAACGGGGAAGCTGTGAGTCCGGATTATAGGCTTCAAACCGATTTTCAGTTTATGGTTTCCCATTATTTTAACCCTGAACGCGGTTATTATCATTTTTCAACCTATAGATACAGAAGGTTTGATTATCTCAGGTATACAGGTTTCCCCGGACAAGGTGAAGTTCCTTTATACCGGAAAGCAGAGAACGATTATATGTTAGCTGAGGCTTATGTCAGAGCAGAGAACAATTGGTCAGAGGCCATCAGTATCCTGAATAATAGTGCTCGGGTTTTGCGTGGGGGGCCGGGAATGGAAATTAGTCCTTCAGCCTCCAGACAGGAAGTACTCGATGCCATATTTTATGAAAGAACCATTGAGTTATTCAGTAATAATTTAGGGATTCAGTATTTCGATATGAGGAGATTTGATAAATTGCAGAAAGGGACTCCATTGCATTTGCCAATCCCGGGCGGGGAATTAGAAACTTTGGAAATGCCTGATTATACTTTTGGAGGAGTTGCAAATTCCGGGATGGAAGGGACCGCTGATGCCGGATGGAAGGAAGAATACGAGTCAACTCTAAAAAGTACTTACTAAAACGCATAAAATTTTAATCGATGAATAAAACAAAAATTTCACGCATTCTCACATTCCTTTTCATTTTAATGATCTCTTTTATATATTTAAGTTGTGAAGAGGAAGAGTCTTATAACTTTGATGAGATCGAACCCAAACTGGTGGGAGGAATTTCCGGACCTAAAGAAGTGGTAGCCACAGGTTTTAGCCAATATGATTACAGCGTGATCTATCGCGGCGGGTCAACATACAACTGGACTGTGGATAACTATGATGCAGCAATAGAAAAAAACAATAAATATCCGAACCAGGCGACTGTTGTTTACGAACAGTCACTCGATTCTGCGATTGCTTATCTGACAGTTAAAGAAACGACTGAAGGAGGAAAAAAGACATCAGTTACCGATACGATACAAATTCTCCCTTTTTGTCCCTACCCCATGGATGAATATACAGGTAATTATTTGAGTGCAGATACAATAAATGTAGCAGACACTGTGATAGCTGATACTACAGAGGTTCCAAATCAATTGCGTGTATATGGATTAGCCGATTTTGTGACTACGCGCTGGGGTGAAACATGGACCAGCGGTGATGGTTCCTGCGTTATTGATTTTTGCTGTAATGAAGAGGTGGAAATTGAAAGACAATGGATTGGCAATACGAATTATCCGGATACTTATGAAATTGAAGGAATCGGGACAATAGATACAACCAACAAAACGATTACTCTGAATTATTACGTGCTTTATGCAGGAGGGACCCTTAATAAGTCAATTGAAACGGTATTAAGCCTGGAATAAGTTAGAATTCAGAATATTGAAAGCAGAAACCGGAGCGTTTATTTTTTATCCTGATGCTTTCCTGAACTATAGATGCTGAAATTATAACCTGATTTTATTTGACCTAAAGGTAATTCGTGGAGGTTTTATTTTGCCTGTTAATATTCACTATAGATATTTACTTATTGAGGTAATTTAAAAGGGATGGGCATTAATTGATCCATCCCTCCTGAAAAGTTTTTATGGGCTGATTAAAGCTTTTCATTAACCTGCCCTTACAGGGCGCTCGTTATTCCAATGTCCAATTTCCCCAAGGCGTTGCCATTGGGTTAGTTTAAATTGAGGCTGTCTAAAAAGGAATTAAACAATATTTTCAGCAACTTTTTTCCTTTGGCTCCAAATGTTAAGTTGCTGAAAATCAGGGCTCCCTTTAGGGTCAGGGGTAAAACCTGATTTTAAGTAAATCTTTATGAACGACTTTTTAGACAGCCTCGATTGGTTTTTTATTGACCAGTATTCTTTAAATCTTAGGATTTGGTTATGTATTAGCGTTTTCATGTAAGAGCTGAAAGCCCGATTTATTTAGCCCGGGGCAACATCCCGGGAGAAATAATGCAGGCTTTTCCGCCGCCCTGAAAGGGCAGATAAATAAAGAAAAGATTATACCTTTTTTTGGGGAAACTTTTCTTATTTTTGAAGAATCTCGAATTCAACTCTCCTGTTTTTTTGTCTGCCTTCTGCTGTTTTATTTGTAGCTATTGGTTTGGTAAACGAGTATCCCTCGTATTCTAATCGCGATTGATCAATTCCATGTCCTACAAAATAATCTACTACACTCTTGGCCCTGTTTTTTGACAATTTTTTGTTTGTCATGTAAGTACCAACATTATCCGTGTGCCCGGCAATTTCGAGCCTCAGGTCTTTATTGTTTCGCAATAATTTTAATACTTTATCGAGTGATTTATAAGATTCGGGCTTGAGTTTTGATTTCCCTGTTTCAAAAAATATATTCTCGATAACTACTTTCTTTCCGACTTCAATTTTTTCAAGAGCAAAGTCTTTCTGAATGATATCATCTTGCACATTCATTTTGCTAAAATCGATCTGTTCGGCAAAATAAAGATAATCTTTAGCAGTTATTTCGACTCCGTATTTTTTTACTTCCGGCAACCTAATTTTATATTCTCCATTTTTGTCACTTAAATAGGTAGCTACAATTTTATTTTTATCATTATCTATCAGTTGCAGCTTTCCTTTAATTCCTTTTCCCGAATTTTTGTCCTTTATTAAACCTGCCAGATAAGTAAATTCTTCTTCTTCAATGGGTGTTAAATTGATTGTCATAAGTTCATTCAGGTTTACCCATCCGTGCTCCCGGCCACGTGTGTAATATTCTCTTTGTATGGATTCATATCCATCCTTATTAAAATAGAGATAATAATCGGAGTTTTTTTCTAATTTGATTCTGAAAGAACCTTCTTCTTTAGATTCGTAAGTGGTTTCTTTGGAATTCAGTCGGTTTTTAACTGTAATTTTTGCTTTGCTGATTGGTTCCGTTGTTTTTTCATTAAAAACTTTTCCGTAGATGCCCCAGACAGGTTTCTTTTTCAGTTTTATGTCATATTCATAGATATCTCTTTTATTAATTAATTCCTCCAGGGTAAATTCCTTTTTGTTAGGGAAGTATCCTTCTTTGTCTGCTTTCAGGGTATATTCTTTTTTGGGATCCACCTTAAAACTATAATCTACAGCTTCTTTAAAAAACATTAAGCGGCGGGTTTTGCCATCTGAATCTTCTAATACAACGGAGGGGTTTTCAAGACGTTCTCCTGTTTCTTTATTAAGAATTTTTCCCTGAATAATAAGACTTTGATCTTTTACTTCTGTCCTCTGAAGTCTGTATATATCGTCATCTCCTTTCCCCTGATCTCTGTTTGATGCAAAATAACCATCTTTTCCATTTTCATTTATATAAACACTAAAATCATCAAAGCGTGAATTTATGGGATAGCCCAAATTTTTAACTTCATATCTTCCATTCTTTCGAACAGCTTTAAATATATCCAATCCGCCAATTCCCAATTGCCTGTCAGAAGCAAAATACAAAGTTCCTGATTTGTGAATAAATGGAAACATTTCTTCACCTTCAGTATTAATTTCTTTCCCGGCATTTATGGGTTCGGACCATTTGTTTCCTTTACGAACGCTATAAAAAATATCTGAACCTCCGTATCCATTGTCTTTATCTGACGTATAATACAGTGTATCGCCATTGGCAGATATAGATGGATGAGCGCATGAATAATTATCACTATTAAAAGATAATTCTTCCGGTCTGGTAAATTTGTTGCCCTTCCTTTTTGAGCGGAATATTTTTAAATGGGTAATCCCATCCTCTCCACGGGTAGGGAAAAAAGTGAGATTTTTATTGTTGCTTGAAAAATAGGCTTCTGAGCCATCTGCACTAAAACATATCGGTCCGTCGTGAAATTTTGAATTAATTTTATTACTGAACAAATCAGGTTTCTTATCCAGATTATTGAGTTTAATTTTATATATATCCAGAAAAGAAGTTTCATCCCATGAGTATTCATAGTCAATAATCTCATCTTTTCTTCTTTGGGAGGTAAAATACAAATTGCCTTTAAAAACAAAGGGTCCAAACTCAGAGTGACTTGTATTAAAAGGAAGCGTATCAATTTTATACTCGGGGTATGCTTTTAACTGTTTAACCTGTTGATCCAGGCTAATCTCCTCTTCCGGGGATCTCTCCTTTTTCTTTGACATTACATACCTCTCCAACCATTTATCCGCCTCTTTATATTTACCATTATATTTCAGGACTTTTACGAGTTTGTATACATCTTTAGTGGAATGTAGAGTAGAAGTAACCAGTATTTTATAATATTCTTCTGCTTTTTTCATTTTCCTGATTTTATAATAGGAATCTGCCAGCCGCTGATAAATTTTAGCATTTAAATAATTCTTCTCAACCAACTGCTCATAAAGATTGATGGCTTGTTTATAGGCCATATCTTCGTATGCTTTTCGTGCATCCGCAATGAGAGCTTCATCAATAGAAATAGTTGAATCCTTTTTTGCAAAAGGATAAGATTTATTGACAAAACCGAAGAAGAAGATTATTGTTATAATTACAGTTAATTGTCTAGCCATAGCATATTATTTTAAGCTTTCAATAAATTAAAAATACCTGGGTGATTTAACTTTACCGGGTGAAAAATCAACAAAATCAAAACTAAACATGATCTCGTGTGTACCACTATTTGTGCTTGACAGGCTACTGAAGGTAAAGTCGTAACCATAGCCAATTGTTAAACGTTTATTAATTTTCAGGTTAAAAAAAGCACCTGCGGCATCTCCGGGTCGAAACATGGCACCCAGCCATATTCGTTGATCATATAAAAACTGAAAACTAATGTTGTGAGTCAGCGGGGCATTTGATACAGACTGAGTAAAGACAGAGGGTTTGAATATCCAGTTAGGCGCTAACTTCCAGATAAAACCACCAATAAAATAGTAGTGTCTTCTGGTTTCGAAATTCCCATTACTATATTCTTCATCTATTGATGTTTCAAGTAACTTTGGAGCAGAAACACCCATGTAAAATTTATCAGAATATAAATAGAGACCAGCTCCCAGATTCGGGCTTATTTTTCTTTCATTTGACTCAAACTGTGGATCATCTCTGTCTACAATACTTAAATCTTTTAATCCTGCAAAATAACTATTAATTCCTCCTTTGATCCCCATGGATAAAGTCAGATTCTCAGACAGCATCACCCGATAAGCGTAGTTTCCTGTAAGATAAGTGTTTTTAACAGGCCCAAAAACATCATTGACCATAGTTAGACCAAGTCCTGCCTTTTTATCTGTAATCGGGGTATGTAGTGATACACTGTATGTTTTGGGAGCCCCATCAAGACCAACCCATTGTAATCTTGTTAATGAATTGATGTTTAAAGCTCTTGTAGTTCCTGCATAAGCCGGATTCACCCATAATGTATTGAACATGTATTGTGTAAACATAGGTTCCTGTTGGGCTTTTACCTCTCCAAACCCGATCATTAATAAAAGAATCACACCAGCAATGGGTTTTTTCTTTATCAGTCTTTTCATAATCATTTTAATTTACTTGTGTTACTATCGCTTTAAGAAAACTGAACCTTCAATAGTTTCTCCTGTATCCTTTATTTTAAGATAATAATAATAAGATCCTGTAGGCAATTTGTTGCCTCCCAGGGTGGATACATTTGCTCTGCCATCCCAATCATTTTGATAATCATTGTTTGAATATACAAG
>CAZWHH010000112.1:0-7459 GCA_964633615.1 uncultured Bacteroidales bacterium
TCCTGGACAAAATATTTCATTTCAAAAACGATCACAAATTCATTTTACGAATATCACAAATTATCACCCTGTTCATTGGTGCCACGGCATTGCTGCTGGCATTAAAGATGCAAAACGTACTCGATTTAATGCTTTACTCTTACGCATTTATGGTTTCCGGCTTATTTGTCCCAATCCTTGGCGCTCTTTTCTGGAAGAAGAGCACTCCGCTGGCAGCCTTTCTCGCTATGTTTTTTGGCGGAGGAACGACCCTAGCACTTACCATTCTTGAAACAAGGCTGCCCTACGGACTCGATCCAAACATTTTTGGCATCAGTGTCTCCCTGATATTTTTTATCTCTACGAGTTATTTATTCCCAGGAAAGAAACCCATTCAGGAAAATATAGAATAACCCATTATCTAAAAAATTGAATCAACCGAAGGCTTCTTTCCGTTAAAAAATCATATTATATTTGCACATTGAAAATTTTATGCTGATGGCAAAAGATGCATTCCCTTTCTTACAATATTACCGGGATACTTTTGAAGTTTCGGATACCTCGCTGACAGACAGCACACAAGATGCTGTGAACGATAGTACTTATCAAGACACCACTCTTGAAGAAAAGGACAGCATTCGGGAAATCATTCAATCCCCCTCACAACCTTTAAACACAGCAAAAATTGATTCGCTCTTCAAAAAAAATGAAGAGAGGGAAAAGCAAATCAAAGCCAAAGAAATTGCCCTTCAGAAAAAGCAGGAGCCTGAAATAAAAACAACGAAAACAGATACACCCGTTGTGCTTTATGAACTCTTCAATGTAATCAAATTGCCTGTTTCAGACAGAATAAATAATGTTCCCGACAGCAACAATTTTTTATTCCACATCCCGGCAAGTTCAAGTTATTATAAAGGAAAACAAAAAACATCGGTCCTAAAAGAAAAAAATTCCGGGGAGCAAAAAGCCGTTGAAACCATCCCACAAATCAAAGAGATCCCAAGAGAAAAAGAAAAGAGCGACATTCAAAGCGATTGGATTACCTTTGTATTAATCTTCCTTTTCCTTTTAATTGGATGGAGTCGATTGTTTTTTAAAAAATATTTTCACAATTTAATCCGGAGTTTTCATTTTTATAACTATGCTCAAATCCTCTATAATGAAAGCAACTCAATCACAATTAGATCCGCTGTTTCACTAAACATAAATTATTTTATTGTCGGGGGCCTTTTCATTTTTCAATCCTTGCACTTTTATAATCCGCAATTAATTCATTACAGCGGTATCAAAGAAATGTTCTTTTATTCTTTGATCCTGATATTTTGGTATGTCTGGAATTACCTGATGGCACATTTTGTAGGTGCTGTTTTTAAAAAATCAGAAGCCTTTCATTTATATTTCCAAAATTATAACCTGTACAGAAAAATATTTGGTTTGACAATTTTCCCAATGGTGGTTGCCATACAGTTTACTCCGGATGAAATAAAATCAATCTTTATTTATTCCGGTATTTTACTGTTTGGAATCATATACTTAATGCACATTTTAAGAGGCTTGCAAATTTTCATGAAAAAAAATATTTCATTATTCTATTTGATTTTGTATCTTTGTGCACTTGAATTTTTACCCATTTTGGTATGGCTTAAGTTGATAAAAGAAGGATTTTAAACCATTTAGGGTAAACATAAATTGGGTAATATACAATGGAGATTAAAAAAATTTTAGTTTCACAGCCAAAGCCGGAAAACGGCAAATCCCCTTATTTTGATTTAGTAGATAAATACAACATTCAGGTGGATTTTCGACAGTTTATTCACGTAGAGGGTGTGGGTTCAAAAGAATTCCGGAAAAATCGTGTGAATGTGCTGGATCATTCCGCTGTAATTTTTAAAAGCAGAAAAGCAGCGGATCATTTTTTCAGGATATGTGAAGAATTAAGAATCAATGTTCCTGATTCAATGAAGTATTTTTGCATCAGTGAATCCACCGCATTTTATCTTCAAAAATATATCGTTTACAGAAAACGAAAAATATTTTACGGAAGCGGGAGTTTCAACGACTTACTTGAAATTATCAAAAAGCATAAAAAAGAAAAATTCCTGGTTCCTCTGTCAGACAGTCACAAAGAAGAAATTCCCAGGAAGCTGGACAGAAACAAGATCAATTATACAAAAGCAATTTTTTACAAAACCAAATGCTCAGATTTATCAGATCTGAGTAATGTGAATTACGATATGCTGGTGTTTTACAGTCCTTCTGGCATTAAATCGCTACTGGAAAATTTCCCGGATTTTGATCAAAACAACAAAAAAATTGCTGCATTTGGAACCAAAACAGCCAAGGCGGCAAAAGATGCCGGGTTAAGAATTGATCTTAAAGCCCCCACCTCGAAGGCTCCTTCAATGACCATGGCTATCGAGCAATATATAAGCAACGGAAAGGGAAAAAAATAAAACCCAAAATAAGCGCTTCCGCTTAACATTTTTGTTAATTAATATTAAAAGGCAACCTTATCAGAGGCTGCCTTTTTTATTTTTCTTTACCTTTGTTATCAATAAATAAAATCAACAGTTTTTTAGAAACTAAAAATGCCACGCTTTTCCAAAGAAGAAAGACTAAAAAGCACGAAAAAAATTGAAACCCTTGTGAAAAAAGGTTCTGTAATTTATGAGTCACCCATAAAAGTGATTTGGAGAAAAAATGAATATCATTCACCGGACAAACAAAGCAAAAACAAAGTGGCTTTTAGTGTGGCCAAAAAACGCTTTAAAAAAGCCGTTGACAGAAACCGGATCAAACGACTGTTAAGAGAAGCTTATCGATTAAACAAGCACCTTTTAGCGAAAGAAAAGAATTCAACAGAATCCGTTCTCCTGTTGTTTATATACACAGGAAATGAAATATTAACGTTTAAACAAGCCTGTGAAAGTGTAAAAAAAATAATGATCAAAATTTCATCAGAGGTTAAACAACAAAACAGTAATAAACCCAATGAATAAATGTTATATTTGTTAAGAATCATTAAATAAACAAAGTACAAAACATACCGATCCTATGAAAATGAAAAATTTAATCAAACCGGGAATTGTCCTTTTTTCTCTGCTTTTTTTAACCGCCTTGTTTTTTAGTTTTAAAAAGGGGGATGACTTTAAAATTTCTAAAAATCTTGATATCTATTACACTCTTTTCAGAGAAGTGAACATGTTTTATGTTGATGAAGTGGATCCTGAAAAAATGGTAAAGGAAAGTATTGATGCAATGCTTGAAAGTCTGGATCCCTATAATAAATTCTATCCGGAATCGGAAGTGGATGAATTAAAATTCATGACCACAGGAAATTATGGGGGCATTGGTGCATTAATACAGAAAAAGGGAGATTATGCAATTATTTCACAGCCCTATAAAGGTTTTCCTGCCGACAAAGCAGGATTAAGAGCCGGCGACAAAATCAAACAAATTAATAACAAATCTGTAAAGGGTTGGAGTTTAAACAAAATAAGCGATGAATTAAAAGGCATCCCTAATACCAATGCAAAAATTGTAATTGAAAGACCCGGAATTAAAGACACGCTTGTAAAAAATGTCGCGAGAGAAAAAATTCATATCAATAGTGTTCCCTTTTACGAATTTGTGGGAAAAAATGATGACATTGCTTATATCCGCCTTTCAAAATTTACACAAAATTGTGCCAGGGAAGTCCGCAATGCTTATCAATCACTAAGCAAAGAAAAAGAGCCGGCAGGAGTTGTTCTTGATTTAAGATCCAACCCCGGTGGATTATTAGATGAAGCAGTTAATGTAGCTAACCTTTTTGTTCCTAAAAATCAAGAAATTGTAAGCACCAAAGGAAGAATTAAAGAAAGAAACCAAACGTATTATACAGAGAATCAGCCTTTAGACACCAACGTTCGTTTGGCTGTATTAATAAACAGGGCTTCTGCCTCTGCATCAGAAATTGTTTCCGGTTCTATCCAGGATCTGGATCGTGGAGTGATTTTGGGACAGAGGACATTTGGGAAAGGATTGGTGCAAATAACAAAACCATTAAGCTATAATACCAAGTTAAAGCTTACTGCTGCAAAGTACTATATTCCCAGCGGAAGGTGTATTCAGGCAAAAGATTATTCAAACCGAAATGAGGATGGAAGTGTGGGTGAAATCCCGGATACACTGATTAAAGAATTTACCACCCGGAACGGAAGGAAAGTATATGATGGAGGAGGAATTCGTCCGGATATCGAGGTAAAACCAAAATCCTTAAGCAAAATTGAAATCAGCCTTCTCTCCAAAAATCTTATTTTTGATTATGCAACCCATTTCCGTCTGAAAAATGATTCAATAGCCCCTGTGGAACAATTTAAAATCTCTGAGACCACCTTTACAGATTTTAAAAATTTTCTTGAAGAAAAAAACTGGGATTATACCACAGAAACGGAAAAACAACTCGAAAAGCTTATTAATAAAGCCAAAGATGAAAAATATTATGAAAGAGCAAGGGAAGAAATTAAACATCTTGAAAAAAAAGTTTCACACAATAAAGAAAAGGATATAAAAGAGTTCAGCTCATCAATAAAAAAATTACTTAAAGATGAAATAGTCAGTCGCTATTACTACCAGGCCGGTGCCATACAGGCAGGTCTGGAGGAAAACGACCAACTGAACAAAGCCCTTGAAATTTTGGAAGATCAAAAGCAATATAAAAATATTATCCGGGGGGAATTCAAAAGAAACAACGTACAAAAAATGGAAGACAAACTATCCGACTAAATATTTTACTTAAATAACAAATCTTAAGATGTTAATAATTAACAATTAAATGTCCTTGCAACAATTATTGCGTGGCCCATAATTTATTATACAAACTACAAATGGGTGCCAGATTTTTCATCCCGTACAGAACTGAATTACACGATGTTCCAGATAATTCCAGCGGGAATGTTGCTGCTTTCCCGTGCGAATGTCTCTTTCCGGTCTGGTAAAGCTGGGATGAAAAATCCGGCGCATACTTTGAGATAAGAATAATTTTATATATCTTGAACTTTAAAATAAATGAGTTATGATAAAAACAAACAATCTCGTTAAAATCTTCAGAACTGATGAAATAGAGACAACAGCCTTAAATAAAGTAGATCTGGAAATAAAAGAGGGGGAGTTTGTCAGTATCATGGGTCCCTCCGGTTGCGGTAAGTCTACATTGCTGAACATTATGGGGTTGCTGGACAACCCCACTTCAGGGGAACTCTATTTTGACGGGGGCGAAATTTCATCTCTCAAAGAGAGAAAAAGAACGAATCTGCGAAAAGGAAATATTGGTTTCGTTTTTCAAAGCTTTAATCTTATCGATGAACTGAATGTTTTTGAAAACGTGGAGCTCCCGCTGCTTTATCTAAAAGTACCTGCTTCTGAAAGAAAGAAAAAGGTGGAAGAAGTGCTTGAGAAGATGAAAATGTCGCACCGGAAAAAACATTTTCCACAGCAATTATCCGGTGGACAGCAGCAGCGTGTGGCCGTTTCAAGAGCGCTCGTTGCAAATCCCAAGCTGATACTGGCTGATGAGCCTACCGGAAATCTGGACTCTTCTCATGGGGATGAAGTAATGAGTTTGCTGAAAAAGTTGAATGATGAGGGAACAACCATTGTAATGGTAACACACTCCCCTTCGGATGCTGAATTTGCAAAGCGCATTGTTCATTTATTCGATGGTCAGATCGTTTCAGAAAATATAACCAAACTTTAAACAAACACTTGACCTCTGATTTCAAAATCTGAATAATGAAATAACGCATTCATTTATTAATTAAAAACAAATAATACTATGTTTAAAAAATTTTTAATTCTATCAGCTTTTTTGTGCTTTGTTATCTATGGTGTTGCTCAGACAACAGAAGAAAGGGAAGTCGGTGAATTCAACCAGGTGAGACTTTGGGGTTCTATGACTGCAGAATTGATACAAGGCGATAAAAACTCTGTTTACATTGAAAGTGAAGAATTACCCCTTGAGGACATTAACATAGAAAACGACGACAGAGAATTAAAAATAAAGGTTAAGCCAGACATACTGTCAAAGCATGAAGGAGATGAACTTTTCATAAAAATTACACACAAGGAAGAAATTGAATCTCTACATGCCCTGGCTGATGCAGACGTATCATTTGACAAACCAATTCTCAGAAAAGATTTTAAATTAAATGTCGGGAGTGGAGCCCATGTAGTCGTAAAAATCAACTCAAAAAAGCTAAACGTGAAGGCTTACCAGGGAGGACAAGCTCAAATAACAGGAAAGGTGGTGAATCTTGAAGCCTATATCAATTCAGGTGGAATTTTGTCTGCTACCAGCCTGGTTTGTCAGAATGCTGATGTAAAATTAAATACAGGAGGAAAAGGAGAGATAACAGTTAAAAAAGAACTCGTTGCAAAAGTGACCACTGGCGCTGATTTCAGCTACATGGGTAATCCGGTGAAAGAAAACACAAAAACTTCTCTCGGAGGAACAATTTCAGCATGGGATCAGGAAGAAGAAAAAAAGGAAGACAAAAAAGAAGAGGAATCTGAAAAAGAAAAAAAAGAATAATCATAGATGGAAACCATATTCGACTGGAAATACGCAAGCGTGCATTACGATCATGACTGGCTGATACTTTTCATCACCTGGAAAAGAGACATTGACCTGGAAGAGTACCAGCGAGTCATGATTGAAATGCTTGAATATGGTAAAATCCACACCATTGAAAGCTTTATTGCAGACATAAGAAAACAATCCGCTGTCAGCCCGGAAAATCAAAAATGGTTCATTAAAGAAATTCTACCCACCGCGGTTAATGAATGCGGAATTAAAAGGGCTGCTGCAGTCCACGATGGCAGCAGCGCTCAAAAAGCATATCTGTCAAATATAGCACGCCAGGGATCCAACCGGTTTGGTTTTAAACTCAAATTAACCCAGTCAGAAAAACATGGGCTTGCCTGGCTAAAAAGGAAACAAAACCGTCCCAACTTTTTCCCTTTCTAAATTTTTAAGCTTCTCCGGTTCGAATCACCTTATACAATTTATCCGATCTTCTCACCAATTCCTTAATGGGAAATGATGCACGAACTCCTTTTGCTGCAGCCTGTACGTTTTGATCTTCAACACGCAACTCCTCAATTCGAGATTCTATTACACCGGTAGTAGGCCCTATAATAAGAATCTCATCACCTGCCGAAAGTGTATTTGCCCTCGGTAAAATTTCAGCCACCCCAATTTTTTTAAAATAATTAGTTACATCTCCAACAAAAATCTTTCGCGTTGTAGCTTGTGATCCATATTTATGGCTCCACTCACCCAGTCTCTGTCCCAGGTAATAACCATCCCAAAATCCCCTGTTAAACACAGAGGTAAGCCGGTTCTTCCATACTTCTATTTTGTCTTCTTCATAAGTACCCTCCAGATAAGCATCCACAGCCTCCCTGTAACACTGAGTAACTGTTTTTACATATTCCGGGG
>CAZWHH010000113.1:0-7447 GCA_964633615.1 uncultured Bacteroidales bacterium
TGGAGATTGATCCTGATTTTTTTCCAAATGTTTTTATGAGTATGGGTTTGCTATATTATCAGGAAGGAAAGTATAAGGAAGCTATAAAGTATATGAATGATTTTCTTGCACGGAATGATGTTTCGGTTAATCTGCAGGAGAAAGCCAGGAAGATTCTACGTGCCTCTCAATTTGCAATTCAACAAAAAGAAAATCCCGTGGCTTTTCATCCCAGAAATTTGGGGAATAAAATTAACAGTGAATATAATGAATACTGGCCCTCTATTTCAGCAGATGGTAAAACGATGGTTTTTACCCGTTTGATCCCCAGGGAAGACCTGTCGGAGATAGAGCGAAGGCTGGATGAAGTAAATCAAAAGCAGCGTGAGTTTATGGAATCTGTTATTCAGAAGGAACAGGAGGATTTTTTCATAAGTTTTAAAAGGGACAGCGTGTGGACACAGGCGGAGAATCTTGGAAAACCTATTAATACTGAGCACAATGAAGGTGCGCAGAGTCTCTCTGCAGACGGAACAGAAATGTATTTCAGTGCATGTAATAAAGACGACGGAAAAGGAAGCTGTGATATTTATTACTCAAAGAAAGAGGGAGGTACCTGGAGTGAACCTGAGAATATAGGAGCGCCAGTTAACAGCTCGGATTGGGAGTCACAGCCGTCTATATCACCCGATGGACAGGTACTCTATTTTTCCAGCAACCGAAAAGGAACGCTGGGAGGAAAAGATATCTGGATGAGCCGGAAAAAAGAAGATGATACATGGTCTAAGCCATTAAATCTGGGAGATAGCATTAATACCACCCAAACGGAAATGGCACCTTTTATTCACATGGATAATCAAACGCTCTATTTTTCATCTGATGGACATTTGGGAATGGGGGGGATGGATCTTTATAAATCCATCAGAACAAGTGATAATGAATGGACAGAAGCAGTGAATCTGGGTTATCCTATTAATACACATAAAGATGAATTTGGTCTTATAGTGGAGGCAGAGGGTAAGAATGCCTATTACGCAAGCAACCGGGAGAGCGGGAAGAAAAAGGATATCTATACTTTCATTTTACCCGGGGAATTCAGACCTACGCCTAGTTCTTACATGAAAGGTTTTGTTTATGATACAGAAACTAAAAAACCACTGAAAGCTGAATTTGAATTGTTGACCCTTGATTCGGGAAGAGTGATTATGAATTCATTTTCTGATGAAAACACAGGTGATTTCCTTGTTTGCCTCCCCGTAAACAATGATTATGTGCTGAATGTATCAAAAAATGGCTATCTGTTTTATTCTGATAATTTTAGTTTTAAAGGGACTCATAAAATAACAGAACCTTTTCAAAAAGATATTCCTCTAAAGCCCATCAGGGAAGGGGAGCGTATTGTCCTAAGAAACATATTTTTTGCTACAGATTCTTTCAGGTTGAAACGAGAATCAAGGGTTGAATTAAATAAGTTACACCAGTTTTTAACTGAGAATTCAAATTTAAGAATTGAAATTTCAGGACATACCGACAGTGTGGGGACTTCTGCTTATAATGAAACTTTATCTGATAAACGGGCCCGTTCTGTTTATGTATATTTAGTGAAGAAAGGAATTGCTGAGACCAGGCTGGAGTATAAAGGATATGGTGAGAGTCAGCCTATTGCTCCGAACAGAACCCATGAAGGAAGAGCCCGTAACAGGAGGACAGAGATAAAGGTATTGGGGAATCAATGATAACAGAGAATTTTTTATTTTTTATTCTCTTCCTCATTATTTTCAATCAGCTCTTTGATTCTTTCAATTTGCTTTTGTTTATTTACTTCTCTCAGGTTAAGAGCAGTTTCTGTAAAATATTGATGGCTGGAAATAAATTTTAATTGCAATTTATTCCAATCATTTAAGGAACCTATTTTATTCTGTTCGTGTAATTCTTTGTAGAGGGTATTGGAAACCGGGATAAAGTCACTTCTTCCCAGATAGTCCAGATCCGCATCACACATAATTTTCTCTAACAGGTTCCTGGGAGATGGGGGGATTTGTGTGGCCATGATAAGGTCTGTTATCTTGTCAATCTGATCCTGGTTATAGCTGAATTTCGGCAAGTATTCCTTTGCCATTTCTGCGCCATAGTATTCATGGTTATTATAGCCAATGATATGTCCTGCATCATGAAAAAGAGCTGCAGTTTTAAGGGTTAAAATCGCTTCATCATCTACACCCTCTCCATATCCAATTAACTCAGCCTGATTAATTACATCGATTGTGTGCTTCACATTATGATAGAAAAGATATTCAGGCAATTCTTTTTCCAGTCTGTCCAGAATTAATTCCTGAAGGTCTGTAAACTGACGTAAAAGATATTTGTTCATGAATATCTGATTGGGATTCCTTCCTTCTTTTCGGTTTTCCGCATAAGCAGGTTTTATCTTTTTTAATTGCAACATTTCCATGTTCCCTTTATATTTAACGGGAATTTTTCCACTATAATCGCAATTAAAATATTGCTTTACCATTTCATAGGTCATAATAGACAGGTTAACTTCACCAAAATCACTTGCTGAGGCTATTCTTGTTGCAATATGGACTGTATCTCCTTTTAAATCATAAGATAGTTTTTTCCTTCCGTGAAATGAGGCAGTGACGGGGCCGGTATGAATACCTATTCTGAAATCCCAGAATTCTCTTTCCTGTTCTTCATATTCTCTTTTTAATGAATTCATATAGTCTTGCATTTCAAGAGCTGCAAGAACGACATCAATTGGATTGGTAATGTTTTTTTTGGGCACACCACCGGCACACATATAAGCATCCCCAATGGTTTTGATTTTTTCTATCTTGTACTTTTTGACAATCTTATTGAATTGAAGGAAGATATTGTCTAATTCGTCCATGATATCCGAAGTAGCATCCTGGGCTGCAATTTTTTTAAGTCCTTGTACATCAGCATAGAGGACTGTTGCCATTTCAAATTTGAGAGACCGTGTTTTTCCTGGATATTTAATTCCTTTGGGCAGGTGTTCCGGTGGAACTTTAGCAATGACTCCTTCTAATTTGTCTCTTTCCCTGGTTAAATTTTGCTTTTCGGAACTTAGTTCTTTAATT
Organism: uncultured Bacteroidales bacterium; assembly: GCA_964633615.1. Classification (GTDB taxonomy): domain Bacteria; phylum Bacteroidota; class Bacteroidia; order Bacteroidales; family UBA12077; genus JAGXLC01. Next base: position 3,084 of record CAZWHH010000113.1, read on the forward strand.
TGATGGGTAAGTTCTTTATTCTCCTTTATTAATTCCGATATACGATATAATAGTTGTTCTTCTTTTTGCTTATCCATTGGAAACTTGACATTTATTATCTCTAAACGTAATATATAAAAATAGGTTATAAATTTATTTAAAATTTTTTTTAATAGTGTGCCCTCAATCTTGTATATTTGTTAGATGATTGAAATATTTTTAAATATTTTTCAATCAGTTTAATTTATAATATTCATCAACTAAAATCTAAACCTATGAATTACAAACTATTAAAAGTTTTAAGTGTATTCTTCGCACTGGTTATTATTGGAGGATGTAAGTCATCCGAAGATCAAAAAGACGAAGAGAAGTATAAGATTCCTTTAAGTGAAATTCAGAATAAGGTGGAATCATTTGCCAAAGTAGAACTCCAGAAAGACATCAGTCATTTATCAGATGATCAGAAAAAGATGTTGACTTATTTGTTTGATGCAGCTAAGATCATGGATGATATTTTCTGGACCCAGGTTTATGGTGACAAAGAGGAGCTTTTGAGCAAATATGATAAAAAAGCTGTAAAAGAATATATTAAAATTAATTATGGTCCCTGGGAAGCCTTACATAATAACAAATCTTTTTTGAAGGGATATGATAAACGTCCGGAGGGAGCGCGATTTTATCCTGAAGATATGACCAAAGAAGAATTTAAACAGTTTGATGCTGAGGATAAGGCAAGCCTTTATACATTAGTTAAAAGGGATGAGAATGGAGAATTATATACAGTTCCTTATCACGAAGCTTATGAAGAGCAAGTAAAAGAAGCTTCTGATTTACTAAAGAAAGCTGCAGAGCTTGCTGAAGATGGTGGATTTAAAAAGTACCTGGAATTAAGAGCAGAGGCATTACTGGATGATGAATATCGCGAAAGTGATTTTGCCTGGCTGGATATGACGGATAATGACATTGATTTTATTGTAGGGCCTATTGAAACCTACCAGGACCAATTATTTGGGAATAAAGCCGCTCATGAATCATTTATTTTAATCAAAGACAAGGAGTGGAGTAAAAAATTATCAAAATATACTTCATTGCTTCCAAAGTTACAGAAAATGCTTCCTGTGGAAAAAAAATATAAAAATGAAACACCAGGTTCTTCAGGAAACCAGCTGAACGTGTACGATGCGGTTTATTACGCAGGTGATTGTAATTATGGCAGTAAAACAATTGCAATTAATCTGCCTAATGATCCTGTAGTAAGAGAAAATAGCGGATCACGTAAACTTCAGTTGAAAAACTCAATGAAAGCCAAATTTGATAATATCCTTGTTCCTATTGCAGAGGAGCTTATTACTGAATCGCAAAGGAAGAATGTGACTTTCGATGCTTTCTTTGCCAATACTATGTTTCATGAAGTTGGACATGGATTAGGGTTGAGTTATTTGGTTGATGATAAAGAAACCACAGTGAGGGGAGCTTTAAAAAATTACTATACATCGATTGAGGAAAGCAAAGCAGATATTTTGGGCCTTTTCATTGTTGATCAGCTTTATGAGATGGGTGAACTGGGAGAAGTGGATCTGATGGATTATTATGTTACTTTTTTCACAAGTATTTTTAGATCCTCACGATTTGGAATTGCCAGTGCACATGGTAAAGCCAATATGATGCGTTTTTATTATTTAAAAGAAGAGGGAGCTTTCACCCGCGACCCGGAAAAAGGAACTTACAAAATCCATTTTGAAAAAATGCGCGAGGCAATGAAAAGTTTGTCTGAAAAGATTTTAATGATTCAGGGAGATGGCGATTTTGAAACTGCCAAAACCTGGGTTGAGGAAGACGGAAAAATAAAAGAGGATCTGCAAAAGGATCTTGACAGGGTTAATGAGGCAGGTATACCCAGAGATATAAGATTTGTACAAGGGGAGTCCGTTCTTGGATTAGAATAAAAACTGATTTTTTTATTTATTGACCCGGACTTAATGCTGTTAAGTCCGGGTCTTTGTATTTATCTGTCAACGAGTAGAGTTGTTCAATTTGGGTTTAATTAACAAATTATTATTTTTGTTTATTTACTAATTGTTTTGATTGATAGCAAGAAAAAACTGACCCTACCTCTTTTCTACTGGTTATTATTGCCGGTTTTGTTTGCTTTGTTTTTATTCCCCAACAAAAATGCGCTGGGTCAATTGGATACAACAAGATTTTATTTTATAAGAGATTCATTAAGAAATAAAGATACTGTAAAGTTTTCTATCGATCAGGATGCCCTTTTTAAATCGAAAAGATTCTATGATTCTATAAGACGTTTTGCTTCAAAGAATTATTTCACTAAAAAATTACACGGTTTTTTGTTTAGGAAGCCCTCTTCCTTTAATATTTTTGATAATAACAAACAAATTGAACAGGGGGGGAATCCTTTTAGTGAATATGAAGGGAAAATCATTCGTAAGATCGGTTTTGAACAGTTGCCGGTTTTTGGTACCAGTGTGGATGATACCACTTATTCATCAGAAGATTGGTATGAAGAGATTGCAAACTGGTTACACATACCAACCAATCAGAAAATACTTGAAAGCAATCTTCTTGTGGAACCAGGAGAAAAAGTAGATCCTACTTTATTAAGTGATAATGAGCGTATCTTTCGGAATTTACAAAGTGTAAAAGATTCAAGGATTTTTGTACTGCCCGCAGAGAATTCAGAAGATACCGTTGATTTATTGATAATAACTCAGGATTATTGGTCTAAAGGTTTCTCTGTAAATTTGAAGAATATCTATGCCACTGACGTAGAATTATATGATAATAATTTTATAGGATTTGGGCACAGATTTTCTTCCAAGTTTGTTTTTGATTTTTTTAAAAGCAATTACCCGGGTTATGAAGGTTCTTACAGAGTAAAAAACATAGGAAAAACTTTTATCAACAGCGAGTTTTTTTATGAAAATGTTTTTGATGAAGGACAGTTTGGTATGCGCTTAAATCGCGGGTTTTATTCTTACAAAACTCGTTGGGTTGGCGGATTGGAGGTAAAAAGACAAAGAGAGATTAAAGATTTTTCATACGGTGACAGCCTTTATGAAAATCAAATTTTTGACAAGGAGCTTTTAGATGTATGGCTGGGTTATGCGCTACCTATTAGTGCTAATAATGAGCGCTTTAGTAAAGGGACAAGGTTTATTACTGCCTTCCGTTTTATGAATAATAATTATATTGTTAACCCAACCATACCGAACAGATACTACTATTCTTATGCAGATTATAATTTCTATCTTGGAAGTTTTAGTTGGTCCAGAGAGAAATTTTATAAAACTTCTTTGATATACAACTTTGGTAAAACGGAAGACATCCCGATGGGTGATTTATTGAACTTAACTTACGGAATACAGGAAAGTGAGTTTTTCACCCGGGGATATACAGGGATTAATTACCGTCATGGCCGCTACTATAAAAATTTTGGATATCTGAAAAACAGTTATGGCCTGGGTAGTTTCATATATCATAATAAATTTGAACAGGGAGTTTTTAATTTTAAATCAAATTATATCAGCAAGTTATTTTCGTTCTCAGGGATGCATATTCGTCAGTTTTTTAAGTTAAATTATGTCTGGTCTATAAACAGGTTTCCACATGAAAGGGTTCGATTTGACAAAAGAGAAGATATTCGGGGATTTAATGAGAATTTGTATTTTGGAAATAAGAAATTAGTTTTTAGTTCTGAGACGGTTGGCTTTACTAATTTTTTTTACTATGGTTTCCGTTTTGTTTTTTATGGTTTCTGGGATGTAGGTTTTATTGGGCCTGAACATCGTTTTATATTGGAAAATCCTATGCATAATGGATTTGGTTTGGGCATAAGAATTCGAAATGAGAATCTTGTATTTAAAACCTTTCAAATAAGACTTGGTTATTATCCTACTCTTCCGGCAGGAGAAAACGTGCTTTTTGAACTTTCGGGAGAAAAGTCATATAAACCAAGAAGATATTCGCCGGGCGCTCCTTCTGTAATTGGCTATTAAAAAGAGCCTAAGTTTGATTTAAACTACCTTATACATAAACTGTACAATGATCTATTGACAGAATTTTATTGTTTAAATAATTGCTTTATTGTTCTATTGTTTTATTGTTGAATGAGGCTGAGGTTTCAAGTTAATTCGAAAATCCTGAGAGAAAACAGAGCGACCATTGACAAGAAGTAGCAGTGGCAGCAGAAAGCAGTAAGCAAAAGTTAGAGGGAGATTTAATAGTTTAAAGCTTCAGGTAGCAGGTTTCGAAAGGCTAATTTAGGTTAGCCCGGGGCAACACCCTGGGTATAGCAATGAGCCTGTTCTGATCGCCCTGAAAGGGCAGATTAAAATGAGCAACGTCTATCTTCATGAACAAAGTGA
>CAZWHH010000114.1:0-1760 GCA_964633615.1 uncultured Bacteroidales bacterium
ATCAGGCGGATCGCTTAGATTGGTTATAACGCCGGTATGAGCATATACATCGCCACTGTACCCGGCTAAAGCACCATTGCCCTCAGTTGCATCATAAACCAGTGTAACAGAATCATTATCTATTGGAAATGAGGGTTCCGTTTGAATTATTTGAGCATCTAACGAAAGATGAACAAATAAGAGTAAAAAAGATATCCAGAAAATTTTTAGGTTAATCATAATTAATTATTTATAAAGCTTATCCTTCAATTATTTAGCTGTAAAAAGCCCCGGCTATTAAAAACCGAGGCTTTTACCGGAATATTTAAATTAGTTTACTTTTTGATAATTTTTCTTGTGCCAATTACTTCACCTTTATTATAAACAGAAATAAAGTATACACCCTCTCTGATATCAGATATTGGGATGTACTTGAAGTGATCTTCAACAACCTTTATTCGTTTACCAATGACATCATAGATGACAATTTTATCTATATCCAGATCGCTCTTCACAGAAATTGTGTTCTTTGCAGGATTTGGATATACTGTCAGGTTGTTATTATCCACATCATCAATTGCCTCAGGAATAGCAGTTAACTGAACCTGCATTGTTTCTTCCAGGTCATCAACCTGCATCTGTCCTGTGGCATCTTCATAACCATCAGCAGTAACAGTATAATCAAGGGCATCAGTGTAATAAACATTGTTAATTACAGCTTCTCCATTTGCATCAGTAGTTACCGGATCATAATTTGACAGTTCAACTGAAGCTCCATCAACAGGTGCATTGTCTCCGTCAACAACCGTAAAGATAATCTCTTTAGCAAAGAATCCTATATAAGGACATTGTGTAACAGAAGCATCATCGTCGTTGAAAATTTCCGGAGGATCGATCATTGTATCAGTTGCAGGTACAACAAGGCTCCTGTTTTCATCAAAGCCTGGATATTCTTCGTAGGCATCATAACCTTCCTGTTCATAACCAACTGTATACCAATAGGCTAATTGTTCACCCTCTGTAAATCTCTGTACAGGTGCTGTATAAACACCAGTATCAGCATAAGTCAATTCTGCAGCAGGATAACCGTCTACATTAACAGCTAACCTGGTAGTGTCAACAACCACACCATTGTTAATGAGGCAATTCAAATTCACAGCAAAAGTAACTGTTTTCTCTCCCCATGCAGGTATGGTATAAGTAGTATCTCCGGAAGCAAAGCTTCCATCCTCATTTAAAGTAAAGCTTGGGTTGCTACCCTGAACCAGCCAGTTATCATCTCCATCCATAACACCCCATTCATAAGTTTTTCCTCCGGGTACAGTATCGATCTTCACAACCCAGACATGGTCATTGGCAAGCGTATCGCCATCGGTTTCTCCATCATCGTACATAGGAATAGCTTCCCAGTTGTTATAGACGCTTCCTTTAAACTGGAGGCTATCGTAGTATCCTGTACTGTCAACCACGACAAAATGTATACTGGTAGTATCAGCATTGGGATTATAGTTATTAAACCATACTGTATCCATTGTCCATGGATCACCATCATTATAGCCTGTAAACATATTTCTGTTGCCACTGATACCTTCCCAGCCATCAGAGCCAATACGGTACTTGAACTCATAAAAACCGGCCAGATTGTCTATTGTATCAGTATAAATTTTATCTCCATCAGGATCTGACATAGCGCTTCCGTTTGTCCAATCAGTTGCTGTTCCCATCAGATTCACATCCTGAGTAGCAGGATCAAAATTACCCTGTGCTATTTCATTGGACAT
>CAZWHH010000114.1:1860-7441 GCA_964633615.1 uncultured Bacteroidales bacterium
GATTCACATCCTGAGTAGCAGGATCAAAATTACCCTGTGCTATTTCATTGGACATGTTTACTGAAAAGATTACATCGGTGGTATCCAGTGTAATATGCAGGGCAGTATCCCCTGTAATATTACCTGAAGCATCAATACTTACATACGGATTTCCACCAGGATTAGCAGAAAAATCGCCTAAAGCATAATTGGTTAGCCAGATACCCCATTCGGAGCCATCATCCTGTATAGCGCCCCACTGATAAGAGCTGTCTGCTGCTACTTTGATAGTTTTTGTCCAGATATCATAAGTAGGTGAGTCTACCGCCATTGTCATATCTTCCAAAGGCCATGCAGAACCAGTAATTTCTCCTTTAATCTTTACTGCTGTAAGAGTCTGGGTACTGTCCACAACATGAAAATTGACCTCCGAGGAGTCAACCGTCTGTGCGGATACGTTCGCACTTATTGCAAGAAGAGCGAACAAAGTTAACATACTTAGTAATAATTTTTTCATAATTTGAGTAGTTTTAGTTCAACAATATTGTTAGCATCTGTTTTAATAACAAACATTAAAATTAAATGTTTCCTGTGTTTCTATAGTTCCTGTGCTGTTCCTGAATTTAATATTTAAGGTTTCAATTTGAAAATCATCCGGTATGGGATAATATTCCTCCGGGATAATGGTAATTGTATAGATTCCATCTCCATCGGGATCCTCAAGTTTGGCCATATCTTTTTGCTGAAGCGAATAATTAAGCCAGTTTCCGGGTAAAGGATTATAGAGTTCACCCTCATTAACACTGGTAAACATATAAATGTTATCAGCATCCTCCAGGGAATTATCCAGGTTAGTATCGTAAATAATGGTTACGACATCTTCCTGGGTAAACTTTTGGGGAAAAGCTGCGGCTATTTTCAGGGGTTCTGTCCTGGGGGGAGGGTACAAAATAACTGTCTGGTCACTTGTTTGCAGATCTCCACTGGAACCGGCTATTAAACAGCCAAACTGAGTCATCTTCACATTCGTTTCCCAATATTCCTGTGGTACAAAGTCTTTTCGCCATATGTTGTCATCAATTTTCGTTAGTTTTGCTGATGGAGAGTAGTTTCCCCAGCTTCCCTGGTTAGGGGCATCACCCAGACTTTCAGCATTGTTCCATGCCCATAGGTATAAGGGATCAACTCCGGTTAAATCATCCTGATCTGATTGGGTTGCATCCCATATTAAGCTAACATTCTGTGCATAATTAGGCATTGCAGGTTTTGTAGTTAACAATTGCCCCTGGGCAGATGTAAAATCAAAAGGTTTTACTGTTTCAGGAGCTGAAATTGTATCTCCCGCATCATTTTGGATAACGATACTGATAGAATCTACGGTTGTTCCAAAATAAGTGTCAGGTGTTAAGGTAAAATAATAATAGCCTGAAGCAGAATCCAGTTCACAAAGTTCAGGGGTACCATCCACAGGTATGTCAGTATCGAGCACCATATAAATATCCGTATTATGTTCATACAGCTGTGTTCCGAAAGGATGGGCATAGATTGTAATTTCCTCACTTGTCTGGAAAGCAGCAGGGGCGGTATAAACGACCGGTGAACCGGGATCCTGGGCTTCCATCAAATGAAATGATCCGATAAATATCAAAAAAATCAGTATGTGTTTAAGTTTCATATTGTCGTGTTTTAATTTATTATTGACGTTCCATCGTATATTTATAATTTAAAATATGTTCATCATTACAATAGCGCTCATATTTAAGTATCACCTGTTCCTTCCAGGATAGAGGTGTATTCCCTAATCTAAAATAACTTGTATAATGAGTTGAATCCTGAGCAGTGAGTAAAATTTTGGTTGGCACTGTCTCATCATTTAGCTTCCAGGTGCCTGCTGTGTCAATATAATTAGGGGCATCACCGCTATTAACACTAAAAGTACCGTCGGAATAAAAAACAATTTGATAATCCAGGAATTCCGGTATAGCATCTGTAATATCCATCTCTGTTAGTGTAGCTCCCTTCTCTATAGCTATCTGGTCCTGTTCTTCTACTTTTATAACCTGCCATGTTCCAATCAGGTTCTCACTCTTTATCTCAGGATCTTCCAGCGGCGGATCTTCCATATTTTCAGTAGGATCACACTGAATAAGTGCCAGTGTAAAGGGTAGAATTATTAAAAATAATATAGCAAATCGTTTCATATATCTTATGTTTAATTTATACATCAATTAATTTAGTTACATCCTCCCTCTTCATTACGCGCAAATCCGGGGATATTTGCAATTTCACTTTGGGGAAACTGAAGGACCATACCCGGGCAATCCCAGGGTGCACCTCTTACAATAATGTTTTCTCCCAGGGCTCCTCGACGCTTTAGTTGCTGTCCAATGTCACCTTCTCCAACAAATTCCTTTCTTCTTTCCACTCTAACCTCTGTGATCAAAGCCGAGGCATTCGAAGGAGCATCCTCTGTACCTGTGCCGTATGCCCTATCCATAATATCCTGCAAATCCTGCTCCGCAGTTGTCAAATACTGATCCATTTCAGCCGCAGATTCAGCCCTTGTAAGTTTTAATTCTGTAATTGTAATATAGGGTACGGTTAAATAGTCTCCGTTAAACTTATTTAAAGCATAATACTCATCACTCTCTTCATACCAGTCGGCTCTTGCATCACTGGCATTGCTGGTACCCAGGTTAAACATCTCTGTTGAAGTCTTTATACCAGGTACACCCACATCGGTTCTGTACATTCCGAATTCTCCTCCCCTGTTCACATAGACAGTATCTCCACTTTCATTAGTGGTTTCAGCCTTAATTTTAAAGGTTGCTTCAGGAGTTCCCAGTTTGGAATATCTTTTAGAGTACTCATCAGTATTGGTATTAAAAGCAATGCCACTATTCTGAATTACATCATTGGCATAATCATATGCATTTTCAAAATCATTCATCTGAAAATAAACCCTGGCCAATGCAGCCTTTGCCGACCATTTTGTTGGATAACCATTGTTTTGACCGGGTAATAAATTTTCGGCTTTTTTAAGTTCGGAAATTACAAATTGATAAACCTCTTTAACTGTGGCCCTGTTTTTAGGTACCGGATCAGATTCTTTCTGAATAGGTATTCCCAGGTGTGAATTATTGGAAGTATATCCATAAGGCTGGGCAAAATGCCGTACCGTTTCAAAATGTGAAATGGCTCTTACGAACCTTGCCTGACCTTCATAATTATTTTTTCGTTGTGTATTTTCTACCAGATCCAGGTTTTCCAGCACATTATTAGATCGATAAACCGCAATATAAGGTTCTGAATATAGGGCACCTGCTACCCCGTTAAAAATACTGGTTGTTCGATTATATACTGCTATCCAGTGTTCATCTCCCATCCCGCTAAGGTCTGCATTTTCCGATAATATTTCACTTACGTTCTGTGAGCGTCCACCAAGAAAAGCACCGCTTCCTAGTACTGTATAAGTTGAATTTAAAAGATTACCCACATCATCAGCAGTTTCAAGGGCTTCACCTTCCAGGACCACGTCCTCAGGTTTTAAATCCAGAAATTCCTCGCAAGCTGTAAATATCCCGATCAGGATTGCTGTGATTACGAAAATTCTATTTCTTTTAAGTCTCATATTTAAATGTTTTATTGTATTCCTAAAATTTTAAACTAACCCCTAAATTTATTGTTCTTTGTTGTGGAGGTGTTAGATAAGTAACATTAGGGCTCATATTTCGATCCTGAGGATTTTCGAAATCCCTTGCAATTTCAGGATCTCCCCAATAATCCTTCGACCATGTCAGCAAATTACTTCCGCTAATATAAACCTGGAATTTCTGAATTTGGTTATTCGTAAGTGCAAGATATTTATCCGGCACATTATAAGTAAATCTCACATTACGAAGTCTCACAAATGTACCATCAAACAGGAACATATCAGAGTTATACTGCCACGGTCCGGGTAATCCGGGATAAGTACCCGGGTCAAGTGTTAGTCTTGGATAACTTGCATCATCCCCTACATGTGTCCATCTGTCTTTAATTCCCGGCTTCATATTCCAGTCGGTTACAATACCCATTTGCCTTTTTGCAGCGCCATCGTAAATATTTCCTCCTATAGTAAAAGTCACATGAGCACTTAAGCTAAGATTCTTATATTTGAATGTATTTTTGATTCCTCCGACAGCATCCGGATGCACATCTCCAACAACCACACGGTTATTTAAAGAAAATTCTTTGGTTTCATTTCCTTCGCTGTCAAGCCAAACAGGCAATCCATCTTCAGGATCTACATGGGAAAATCGAACGAGGTAATTAGCACCTACTGATTCTCCTTCTACAATACGAGTATCATTTGTTCCGCCACCAATTGCGTCCGGTGTCAGGTTTCCAAGATCAAGCACTTCATTTTGGTTGTGAGAAATATTAAAATTGGTTATCCATTGGAATTCACCTGTGAGATTATTGGTTTCAATCTGAAATTCAACTCCTCTGTTTAATATCTCCAGCACATTTTCCCAGTAATTACCAAACCCTATAGAGGGTGCATTCGAACGATTTACAATTACATCCTTTGTAATTTTGTTATAATAAGCAATTTCTCCTGTAATCCTGTCTTTAAAGAGTCCAAATTCAATGGCTATATCAAAGTTATGAAGTTCCTCCCAGCGTAAATTTGGATTTTCCAAATTGGTAGGGTAAATAATATCATTGCCATTGTATCCAGGTCTGTTGTTTTCAGCAGGAGAATAAGTACCTATCCACTGATAAGCCGGGAAGCTGGCATTTCCTGTTATTCCATAACTAGTCCTTAATTTAAGTAAACTTAAGAATGAAATACCATTCATGAAATCTTCTTCAGTTACTTTCCAGGCCGCTGAAGCTGCAGGGAAAAAACCATATCTTTTGTTGGGACCAAATTTTGATGAACCATCTACTCTCCCAACCAATTGAAAGATATATTTATCATTGTACACATAATTAATTCGGGTGAAATAACTCAGGAACGACCATGCCTCTTGTAAACCTGAGGTAGTAGTTTCCTGGAATTCATCTCCTCTTGAGGGATCCTTCCATATAGGTCCATCAAGATCCTCCCGGTATATGTTTTTATATCTTGTGATGGATTTTTCTGCTTCACCACCTAACAAGACTTTAAAGTCATGTTTTTCATTAATATTAAAATTATAGTTGGCCCTTACATTACCTGTCCAGTTAGTAATAAAGTTAAAACCTCGGTTGGCATTTCCCAGGTTAGTAACACCCGCAGAAAGTGGACCCTGATAAGTATCATTTCTTAAATCCATATAATCCAATCCGCCCATTGCATGAAGGGTAAGATTTTCTATAGGATTATAATTAATTGTAATATTATCTATTGTTCTGTTTTCGCTGGTTCTCCACTGAAACACATCGGGATCCAGTTCTCTCACCGGATTTGTAAAAGAAGTATAAGAACCATCTTCATTTCTTACGGGATAAATAGGAAGAGCAGTAGATCTTGCAGCCCCCTGTCCTCCGGCCCAGCCTGAGTTTACCCGATCATTAATACCATTATAATAGGAAGTGGAAAGCTTTACCTTCAAATTATCAAGTATATTATAAT
>CAZWHH010000115.1:0-7422 GCA_964633615.1 uncultured Bacteroidales bacterium
GGAGGCTTTAATGGCACCGAAACCAATCGGGAAGAGCGAGACTGGAGAGCCAACGAGACCATCCTTAGCGGTGATATCGGAACTGTTGGTGACAGTACCGATAACTCCTATCATGTAGTCCTGGGTTCAAACGCAGGAGCTACCCTCGACGGTTTTACCATAACCCGGGGAAATTCTAATGGTGCATCCAATGATAAGGGAGGCGGAATGTTAAATACTGCGGGATATATACGTGTTGAAAACTGTACCTTTATCTATAACCATGCCGGGCAGGGCGGTGCTTTAGAAAACGACTACTGCCCAAATGCCAATACCATTGTTAATTGTATATTTAAGGATAATACAGCTACGATGGCTAGTGGTGGTATTTCGAATCATAATACCCCGGCTCATATCATCAATTGTTTATTTGCAGGTAATTCTGCTGATGATACCTTTGGTGCCGCTATATACAATTGGGGTGGAGGTTCAACATCACAAATTATCAACTGTACCTTTACCGGGAATAATGGCCCGGCTGGTTGTGGTGTTATCCATAGCCGCGGGGTTACATCTACTGCTAAAAATTGTATTTTATGGGGGAATGGTACCGAAGATATTATGGGAACAAACGGAGGGGGTACCAACCTCGAAAACAGCTGTATTGAGCAAGATGGCTATGCAGGGAGCAATGGGAATATTAGTGAAGATCCGCTTTTTAAGGACTCTGAAAATGATTACCGTCTGCAGAAAGAATCGCCATGTATTGATGCCGGGAGTAACGAGCCTTTTGAAACCGGAGGTTTAGCCGAAGATGTAACTGCTGACCTGGATGGTAACCCGCGGATTGCTATACTAAATGAAGCAATAGTAGATATGGGAGCCTATGAAAATCCTGGAAATTTAATATTGATTGCCGAACCTGATGATGCAGGTACCTTTACGGGTGCCGGATTTTATGATGAAGGCACTATCGTTTCTTTAAATGCTACGCCAGGTGCTTTTTACGACTTTGTAAAATGGACCGATACAGATAATAACATTGTAAGTACGGATGCCGCTTTTGATTATACCATGCCTGCAGGAAATGATACTCTTATTGCTCACTTTGATAATACTGCATTAGAGCCGGGTTGTTTCTATTTTTCTATTAAAACAACCTCTGAGCATACCGATTACAAATTTGCTGTAGATGATGCTGTTGATTTACAAATTAGTTGGGCAGAAGAAAATACAGAAACCTATAATGGCACTATACAACCTTACCACGATTTTGGCGAAGCCGGGGAATGGCTTATTAAAGTAAAAGGCCAGGCAGGAAGGATTGCCTTTTATACAGATAATTATTCAGAAAAACATTATGCCGAAATGCTTACCGGAATAACTTCTATTGCCGAAGGAGTGACAGGTATAACCAGTACCAAATATATGTTTGCCTATACGAACGTTGGTGAATTCTGGCATGAGGATTTTCTCCATACTATTTCGGGTAATATTACGGATATGTCCATTATGTTTTTGAATGCTTCCTCCTTTAACCGGGATATTGGCAATTGGGATGTGAATAGTGTCACTAATATGGATTGGATGTTTAGGGGCGCTTCTTCTTTTAATCAGGATATTGGCAATTGGGATGTGAGCAATGTTACGGATATGTACGGTATGTTTTATGAAGCCACCTCCTTTAACCGGGATATTGGCAGTTGGATTGTGAGTAATGTTGAGAATATGGGGTTCATGTTTTTTGATGCTACCTCCTTTAATCAGGATATAGGTAATTGGGATGTGAGTCGTGTCACGAATATGAGCTATATGTTTAGGGAAGCTTCTTCTTTTAACCAGGATATTGGCAATTGGGATGTGAGTAATGTAACCGATATGAGAGAAATGTTTTTTGATGCTACCTCCTTTAATCAGGATATAAGTAATTGGGATGTGAGTAATGTAACGGATATGAGCGATATGTTTTTGAATACCACCTCCTTTAACCAGGATATTGGCAGCTGGGATGTAAGTAATGTTGAGAAGATGGATGGCATGTTTTATAACGCCACCTCTTTTAACCAGGATATTGGCAATTGGGATGTGAGCAGTGTTGGGAATATGAGCTATATGTTTTATAGTGCTACCTCCTTTAATCAGGATATAAGTAATTGGGATGTGAGTAGTGTTAGGAATATGGATTATATGTTCTCTGGAGCCCAATCCTTTAACCAGGATATTGGCAGCTGGGATGTCAGCAGTGTTGAAAACATGCAAAAGATGTTCAATGGTGCTACATCCTTCAATCGTTATATTGGTGACTGGGATGTGAGCAGTGTTGGGAATATGAGCTATATGTTTTATAGTGCTACCTCCTTTAATCAGGATATAAGTAATTGGGATGTGAGCAGTGTTAGGAATATGCGCTATATGTTTTATAATGCTTCCTCCTTTAACCAGGATATTGGTAGCTGGGATGTAAGTAGTGTTGAGAAGATGGATGGCATGTTTAATTACGCCAACATTTTTAATCAAAACATTGGTAACTGGGATGTGAGTAGTGTCAGGAATATGGATTATATGTTCTCTGGAGCCCAATCCTTTAACCGGGATATTAGCAGCTGGGATGTGGTTAGTGTCACGAATATGAGCTATATGTTTAGGGGCGCTTCTTCTTTTAATCAGGATATAGGTAATTGGGATGTGAGTCGTGTCACGAATATGAGCTATATGTTTAGGGAAGCTTCTTCTTTTAACCAGGATATTGGCAACTGGGATGTGAGTAATGTAACTGATATGGGGTTTATGTTTTACATGGCCACTTCTTTTAACCAGGATATCGGGGACTGGAATGTGGGGAATGTTACCAACATGAGTTATATGTTCAGATATGTATCCTCTTTCAATCAGGATATCGGCGATTGGAATGTAAGTAATGTTACCCATATGAGGTATATGTTTGATGGGGTAACTTTATCTACAGCCAATTACAATAGTTTGCTTCTGGGTTGGGCATTACGAGATGTAAAATATAGTGTAGCATTTCATGGAGGCAATAGTAAATATTCATCCGGCGCAGCCGCTGACGCCAGGGCAGTACTCACTGGAGACCCCAATTACTGGTCTATCACCGATGGAGGAATTTCAGAAGAGTTTGCCATGAAAACATATAAAGCAACAGATATTACACCAACTGCTGCTACCTCCGGGGGGATGATATATCACGATGGGGGTGATAGTATTACTACACGGGGAGTCGTATGGGATAACCAACCGGGTCCTACCCTTGAAACTAATTTAGGATATACGGAAGATGGAGATAGTATAGGGAGCTTCTCCAGTAGCATTACCGGGTTAACCATCGGCACGGTTTATTATGTCCGGGCTTATGCCGTTAACGATACCAGCACACAATATGGAAATCAGGTGCAATTTGCTGCATCACAAGAAGTAACTATTTCGGGAACACTTACCGTTTTTGATAATCAATATGGCGATAATATGCTTGCTACGATTGATCAAAATAATCTTACCCTGGAAGGAGTTATCGGGGATGATGATGTATTCCTGACAGGTGTTGTAGCCAAATTTGCCGATACAGAACTGGGTGAAGATAAAGTCGTATCCATCACAAATGCTGATCTTGCCGGAAACGATAAAGATAACTATAGCTTAAACCTTGATGGAGCTCCTACTGCAACTGCTGACTTTAATCCTAAAGAGTTAACCATTGCCGGTTCTTTTACCGTTAAAGATAAGAGATATGATGGTACACCTCTAGCTGACATTACCGATAATAATCTTGAACTCGAAGGAGCGCTAGTAGACGATGATGTTTTTTTGTATGCAATTCGTGCTGAATTTGCCGATATAGAAATTGGCAATGATAAAACGGTAACTATTACAGATGCTTCACTTCTTGGTGATGATAAGGACAACTATTATTTATCGTTGGAAGGAGCCCCTACGACAACAGCCAGTATCATATCGCCAACAGGAATTCCTGAATCACCTGAAAATACCGTTAACCTGTATCCTAATCCATTTAATCAAATAATAAATATTGAAAATGCTGATGCAATTAATCGAATTATCATTTACAATATTATCGGTAATGTAGTAATAAATAAAAAAGTTTCTTCATCGCCCAGGCATGTTATTGAAATAGAATTGCCTTCGGGTGTATATCTTTTTACTTTAATAACTAATGACGGAGAGAAAATCTCAAAACGAATGATAAAAAGGTAAAGGAATTATATATTAGTTTAAAATTATTATGTTCATAGTTATGATGATACAAGTGTAACTAAAACCGATTTAGAAATTGTTGGTTTTCACCGAGGATGAAGGTGAAAACCTTACAATTTCTTTGTCCCCGACACTTCGTGCACGAGGCAGGCAGTGAGCGAAAATCGCTCAATTTGAGTTTAATTCAGAAATTATGAATAATATAATTTTTTATGTACTTTTAGTTTTGAAATTAATTCAAAATCAACTTTATAATCCGGATCAATATATAAAATAGCCTGATTATAATAATTTAACAGATTAATTATGAGAAACAAAAAAGCAATTTCAGTATGGGTTATAGTGGCATCCATTTTTACAACCTGTACATTTTCTTGTAAAAAGGAACTGGAAAACAGCTTTGTTGTAAAAATTTCAGCAGACGAATTACTTTTGACTCTATCAGGTAATAGTAAAGATAAAAATTTCAGGGAGGCCTTTAAAGTTGCAAATGAAATGCAGCGTGTCAGCAATGAGAATTATATTACAATTTTCAGCAGGGCTTTTAATGAGGTTGATTCCAATGCAAACCTTGCAACAATTTTCAGCACTGTACATTTGCGTAACCGCATCAGCTATAATTCTACCAATGAAGAAGTATTGAGCGCACTGAAACACGAACTTGACGATGCAATTGACAAATCAATAAATATTTTACGTTCCCGTATTGACCGTTATGGAATTCGTCATCAAAACATTCAAAGGATTGAAAATTCAGAGAATATTCTAATTGAGTTGCCGGCAGTGAAGAATATTGACAGAGTGAAAAGGTTGATTGAAACAAGGGCAAAATTGGAGTTCTGGGAAACTTATAAATTCAGCGAATTATACAGTTATTTTGAAGATGCCAATGAAGTTTTGTGTGAGATGGATATATGGGAAATTGCAGAGGAATTGAAGCCAGCAGAACAGTATGTACCTGATAGTGCCAGGGCAGCGTTTGCAAAACAATATCCACTATTCGCTTTTTTAAGGCCTGCATTAACTTCTGATGAAGCAGGTAAAATATATCCGAAACAGTCGCCAGTTGTTGGTTATGCTACGAAGAAGGATACAGCCACCGTAAATTATTTATTGAATAAAGACCAGGTTACAAAAAAATTACCACAGGACTTAAGATTATACTGGGGTTTCAAACCCATCTCCCGGGATGAAAACATGATGCCGCTTCTGGCAATAAAGGTAACAAGCAGAGATGGTTCTGCCCCGCTTGATGGTTTGGTCATTACAGATGCAACAGTGAAGGGTGATCAAAATGATAATATCGAAATAAATATGTCAATGAACAGTGAAGGTGCCAAAATATGGCAGCGGATTACAGCAAATAATATAGGGAGAAGTATTGCAATAACACTTGACGATTATGTTTATTCATATCCACGTGTGATGTCAGAAATTAAAGAAGGGCAAATCTCAATTACCGGTCAATTTACTGAAGAGGAAGCACAAAACCTTGTCAATATATTGCGTTCAGGTCCATTACCTCTGCCTGTAAAGATCGTGGAAGAAAATATTAAAAAGGAATAATAAAGTGTATATGCATTAGGGTTTCATTGAAAATTCAGGTGTTGCAGCTTTTACTCTCGCTATAAGCTATCTGATCAGAATATTTTTAGGATTTGATGTTTAAATATTTATGACAGGAAGACCTACTGCATTTCACTTTAGGTATTTTTCAAAAAAATTTTCCTTTAGCCAGGTGTTGAATGTGCAAAATCACCTTTTTTTCATCCTTTCACCAACAGGCATTTCTTCATTTACGCCTTCCTTTATACCTCGGTTTTTGATATTTACGCCCTGGTTTTATTTTCCATTCCGGACTTTGCCCTATTTCAGCAGGAACCGGTAATTTTATAATTTCAGCTTCAATGAGTTTTTCAATGCGTTTAAATCGAAGCATATCATCTTCGTTGATAAGTGTAAGAGCCACACCTGTTGCTTCTGCACGCGCTGTTCTGCCAACCCGGTGTACATAATCCTCTGCATCCCGGGGTACATCATAATTAATAATCAGGTGAATGTCTTTGATATCAATTCCTCTGCTAATCACATCTGTGGCTACTAAGACCCGTGTGCGCCTGGACCGGAAACGCGATAAGACCTGTTCCCGTTCACGCTGTTCCAAATCAGATGAAATTCCTTCAATAGAAAAATCATTCCTTTTTAGCTTCCTAACAATTTTAGATACATTGCTTTTTGTGGATGTAAAAATCAGAATGCTTTCGTACTCCTGTTTATCTTGTATTAAATAGTTAATCAGCGCTGGTTTTTGTTCCTCAAACACCAAATAGGAAGCCTGTAGAATGCCTTCGGCAGGTTTGGAAAGTTCAATGTTTATTTCCGTGGGATTTTTAAGAATCTTACTTGCAAGTGTTCTGATTTTGGGTGGCATCGTAGCGCTAAACATGAGCGTTTGTCTTTCTTTGGGGATGTAGGAGATAATTTTCATGATATCGTCGTAAAATCCCATGTCGAGCATTCTATCAGCCTCATCAAGAATTAAATATTTGATCGCATCGAATTTTACATATCCCAGTTTTAAATGTGAGATAAGTTTGCCGGGTGTTGCCACAATAATATCAGAATTGCCCAATAACGCTTTTCGCTCTGTTTCAAAACCCTGGCCATCGCCTCCGCCATAAACAGGAATGGAACTCACATCAGTAAAATAAGAAAATCCCTGAATCTCTTGATCTATTTGTATGGCCAGCTCGCGGGTTGGAACGATAATTAATGTGCTCACCGATGTTTGTTTTTCCTGAGACAATTTATCCAAAACGGGTAAAACAAAAGCTGCCGTTTTACCGGTACCGGTTTGAGCACACGCAATAAGATCATTCCCCTCAATGATATCCGGAATAGCCTTTTCCTGAACCGGAGTGGCCTCATCAAAACCCATATAGGAAATGGCTTCCAGTATCTGATCATTTAGCTTAAATTCAGCAAATTTCATGTATATATTTTTTTTGGCTCCAAAGATATCTTTATTATTAAAAACAACAATTAATCATTTAAAAAATTAATCCGGATTTGTATTTTAATGGTTTATCCCTATACAAAAATATACAGAAGTAAAAAAGGAAAAGAGATCCATACAAAAACCTTTAAGTATTTCGTTAAGATTATAAAGTTTGTATATTTGAGATATGAGTGTAATTGATAAAAATATAGAAA
>CAZWHH010000116.1:0-7410 GCA_964633615.1 uncultured Bacteroidales bacterium
GCCGGGAGGAAGTTACACGGTTACTGTCACAGATCAACATAATTGCCCGATGAGAGAAACCATGTATATTTCTGTTCCTGACTATGCCTGCATTGAAATTCCAAATGCCTTTACGCCTAATGGGGACAATATGAATGATGCCTGGGAAATAAAAAATTATTTTCTTTATCCGGAGTTAACCGTTAAGGTTTTTAATAGCAGCGGAGCCATAATATTTGAAAGCAAAGGATACGACAATCCCTGGGATGGAAAATACAATGGGAATGATATGCCGTCAGGAACTTACTATTATATAGTGAACCCACGGAACGGGGATAAACCATTTACAGGAACAGTTACAATAGTTAGATGAAAACAATTTATTATATAGCGTTTGAACAAAGGAGACAATTAACCGGCTTGGTAGTGTTCTTCTTTATTTTACTTGTATTATCCACGGTTTCTGAAGCTCAGCAACATTCTGCCAATAGTCTTTTTAATTATAACCGGCTGGATTTTAATCCGGCAGTGGCAGGAGCATCAGATAATGTGCCAATTACTTTATACACAAGACAACAATGGATGGGTTTTAATAATGCACCCCGGTCTCAGTATATTTCTTCCCATGGTTATCTCCCCTATAATATAGGACTTGGAGGAGTTATTTTTAATAATATAACCGGGCCGACAAGGCAAACCGGGGCAAAAATTGCTTTTAGCACTCATTTTAATTTGAATGAGACCAATTGGTTTTCCCTGGGGATCTCCGGGGAGTTTTATGAGAATTTGTTTGATGTAACTAAACTAAAAACAGGGATCCCTAATGATCCTGCAATTCAAACTGAGGTAGAACAAAAACTTGCTCCCGATGCCTCGGCCGGTGTTTTATTCTACGCGAAAAATTATTTTGCCGGGGTATCCGTAACCAACCTCCTGCGGTCTAGCTATGATCTTTTTAATGATTACAATAACTTTGATAACCCCATCGAACGGACATTATATGTTACCGGGGGGTACTATTTTGAATTAGAACAGGATTTTGCCTATAAGCCCACTGTGCTTGTCAAAAAAACCATTGGGATTCCCTGGCAGGTTGATTTTTCCAATCAAATTATCTATAATGATATGTTTTGGGGCGGATTGGGTTTTCGAAGCAACCTGGACGGGATGTTAATGCTGGGGGTTCGATATAAAATATATGAACTTGCCTATTCTTATGATTTTAATTTTAACGAGATAAAAGAATATACAAGTGGCAGCCAGGAAATTATTCTGCGGTTCAACCTGAATAACGCAATTCGCGAAGAGGGTTCTTCCTACGGGAGAAAAGGAAAAATGTTTAACTGGTGATACGGGTTGTAAAACAGACCAAAATTTGCAAAATTATTGTCTAATCCAATATTCAACTATCAATTGAGATTGAGAGTTATTAGAATTTAATATACCATGAAAATTAGATTTGCTCATTTTATTCCTTTAATTTTACTGGCAGCATTTATTGTATATTATAAAACAAGCGAAGACAAACCTCTTAATAATAATCAAAATATAGCGATTATGAAGGAAGATCTGAAAGTATTCACGCTGACCAATAAGCACGGTAACCAGGTGAAAATAACCAATTACGGGGCAAAAGTTATGGCTATACTCGTCCCCGATAAAAATGACAAAAAAGGAAATGTGGTTTTAGGATATAGCTCAGCAGAAGAATATCTTGATGGAAATCCCTATTTTGGGGCAATCATTGGTCGTTATGCCAACCGAATAGCCAACGGGCAATTTATTCTTGATGGGGAAAAATATCAACTTAACCGGAACGATGGAGACAACCATCTTCATGGTGGACCCAGGGGATTTCATAATGTTATATGGGAAACAAGAAAATTCCGGGAGGATCAATCTGAAGCCCTGGAACTTTCTTATCTTAGTAATGACGGGGAAGAGGGGTATCCCGGAAATTTAGCTGCCAAGGTGATCTATACCTGGTCAGATGAAAATGAGCTTCAAATCAGATATTCTGCGATAACAGACCGGAAGACAATCGTTAATCTCACTCACCATTCGTTTTTTAACCTGAAAGATGGAGGAAGGAGCGAGATTACGAATCATGAGCTGATGATCAATGCTGATTATTTTACACCGGTTACTGAAGAGTTAATCCCCACAGGTGAAATCAGGAAAGTGGATGGAACACCGATGGATTTCAGAAACATGCATCCTGTAAAAGAGAATATGGATGCAGATTATGATCAACTTGAATATGGAAACGGGTATGATCACAATTATGTTTTAACAAAAAATGACAGCCCGATGGCTCTCGCAGCCCGGGCCTATGAGCTAACTACCGGACGAGCAATGGAAGTATATACCGATACACCCGGAATTCAATTTTATACAGGGAATTCTTTGGATGGGTCCGATAAAACCAAAGAAGGGATTTCTTATGAATCACGCAGTGCATTCTGCCTGGAGGCCCAGCACTATCCGGACTCCCCGAATCAACCCGGTTTTCCGTCTACCCGTCTGAACCCGGGAGAAGAGTATAGCCAGACCACTATTTACAAATTTTATGTAAAAGATTAGGGAATCAAACTGCAAGCGACTATTAAGCAGGTATTTGTCTGTAAAACAAATAAAAATTAACCGGGAAATGTTAGAAAACATGAAAGAAAGCCTGGTTTTACAGGCTTACCCGGGTATGGCTCTTTATTTCATTAAAATTAGCCATGGCCACAGCTGCAGTATCAACAAAGTTATTCGACAGCACCCACTGGACAGCTCCCGGAAGGCTGGCTTCTGATTTTTTGTTAAATGCATACTTACCGCCCGAACAGGTTTTCATGGCCACAATACCGGTTCCGTTTTTGTGGGCTGTTTTCATCTCCTTTATAAGGGCTTGCTGGTCCCAGGAGGTACTCCAATTACTTCTGGAATGCTTGAAGCCACCGAAAGGGTTAAAAGGGACCATGGCCACATCGAAAAAGTGGTCCTTATTGGCTTCTCTGAGTACTTCCACATGATTGGTATGAGATGAAAAACCGCAGGCCCTGATCAATCCTTTGTTTTTCATTTCTGTAAAGACCTTGCGGATGGTCTGGTTGCTGATCATTTCTTCTTCCCTGACGCCATGAAGCAACATTACATCAATATAGTCCGTTTGTAAAGCACTCAGACTCTCTCTCAGTGAGGTTTCCATCTGCTCCCTAATGTCTGAAGGGGTGGCATTTCCATCGTCCAGTGTGAGTTTCATCTTCGATTGTATAATAAAATTTTCTCTCCTGCCTTTAAGTTCTTTTCCTACCATGATCTCGTTTTGGCCATTGGCATAGGAGCGGCCTGTATCCAGGAAGTTAATACCTTCTTCAATTGCAGCATTAAGGATCGAAGGCTCCTGCGTGCGGGAAGCACCAAAACCCAGGGGAGTAACTTTTATGCCTGTATTTCCCAGTGTTTTTTTTATGGGGACTGACTTATTTTTTAATGACATACTGAAAATTTTAGGTATAAATCCAATACCTACCAGAGTCATGAGGCTCTTTTTGATGAATTCTTTTCGGGTGAGTGTCATTATATAAAGTTAATTTAATAGTTTGATATTCTAAGACTTATACCTTCCAAAGCCCATGTTTTTATTGCTTCCGCTACCATGTAACCTCAGTTTTCTATAACATTTTTCTAAAATATCAAAGATCAAGAAAAAAAGCAAGGAGGAATTATTCATGGGCTTTTGGAAAGCAGTATTTGTGTTTATAAAATAAAGGTTATCAGGGGCTTATTCTTTTTGCAGTAATGCTAAGTTAAACCAGTTATTGCTGTCATTGAATATCCTCTTAATTTGAAAACCCGATTGTTCCGCTATTCGTTTAATTTTTTCATTATCAAATTTATACGAATTTTCAGTATGAATTCGTTCGCCTTGCTTGATTTTAATGCTTTCAGGGAGATACCGGCTGGTAACCGTAATATTTTTTAAGGCTTCCAGGTGCATTTCAATTCGATTTTGTTGCTTGTTGTAAAAGGCAATATGCCTAAAGTCTTTTGTGCTAAAATTTGTTTTGCACAACTGGTTCACTACATTTAATATATTCAGATTGAAGGTTTCTGTTACTTTTTGTTTGTCGTTGTATGCTGCTTCCAGCGTTTGTGTATCTTTTACCGTATCAAAACCCACGAGGAAATGTTCCCCTGATTTCATTATATGATTTACTTTTTGCATAAAGTCAAAGCTTAATTCTTCAGTGAAATTGCCAATCGTGCTGCCAAAAAGACTGAACAAGCGGTTGCTGTTGTCATCTATAAAATCTAATTGATGAATAAAGTCAGCAACGTATCCCTGAATCTGTATTTCCGGAAAAATTTTACGCAAATTTTTTGCTGATTGTTCTACAGCTGAAGCACTTATATCAACAGGGGAGTATGTTAAAGTTTTTCGATATTTTTCAGGTATGTGTTGAATAACCAGGGAAATTTTGGAATGATCACCGCTGCCTAGTTCATAAATGTTCAGATTTTTCAAATTTTGGATAAAGACCCAATCCATTGTTCTTAAAATCTGTTTCTCGGTTCGTGTTGGATAGTATTCCGGGAGTTTCGTGATTTTTTCAAACAAAGCCGAACCAAGCTCATCGTAAAAATACTTACTTGAAATGTATTTTTCTTGTGCCTTCAACCCCTCAAAAATTTCTTCTCTTATTTTTTCGATGCCTCTCTCGGGGAAATAATTTTTGATTTGAATTTTTGAATCACTTATGAGATTTGTTTTGTTATAATTCATCGGATTTATTTTTTGGGAATACCTGTTTCGTATGGATTATCAGGATCATTGCTCCACTCGAACCAACCGCCATCAAAGACCGAAACTTCAGGCCATTCCATGAGCCAGGCATTGAACCATGCTTCGCTTCCACGCCAGCCGGTACCGCAGTAGAAAGCAAGATGTTTATCCGGGGTGATTCCTGATTTTTTCCAGTTTTCTGATGTTTCATGATATTCACGCATTGTTTGGTCAAAATTACGGTAGTTTTCCATGTGGTAGGCATCACTGCCGCAATCACCAAAAATGGCACCAGGTATTCGTCCTTTGGCTTCGATGTAATTGTACCCGCTGACTTCACCTATGTATTCAGGGTAGCTGCGTACACTAACCAATTCTGCATCATCGGCTTTCAGCATTTTTTTGGCTTGTTCAATATCTACAATCAGTTCGGGTTTTTGTGGAATGGAAACGCCAAAGTCAGAAACTGGTTTTTTGGGTACATCGTCGCAATCAATCTTAAAACCTGCATCTTTCCATGATTGAAAGCCACCGTTCAGTACACGCACATCTTTTACACCGGCATACATCATTATCATAGCAATTCTGATGGCACCCAGGTCGCCTGCTGCACTGCCGGGGAATTCATCTGCGTTATCGGGGAACATAAATTTGCCGTACAGCACAACGGTGGTGTCGGCTGTGATGCCGTGTTGTTCCAATGCGGCTTTAAGTTCTTCGGGTGAACGGCGGTTCCATGTTTCCGGTGATTCCAGGGCAAGAGTATCTATATCGATGGCACCGGGAATATGTCCGCTTAAATAGGCATCGCGGTTGCGGTAATGAGTATGAGCCACTACAAATTTATCATTATCGTAATGGGGTGGTTGTTCACCTGAAATCAGTTCATTAATCCACGCTGCTGAAACCAAATGCCGGAAACGGGGTAAGAATTCCATCGGTAAACCGGGGTTCGGAGTCCACTCCTCCATGAATTTATTGTAAACAGCCAGGTGGCGGTAGCCCGATTTTTGAAATAAATTTGCCACTTTTTGGCTTTCCTCAGCAGTATAACCGTAAATGACCAATTCATCATTGGGTTGAATGTTTTTATGGCGCACCATTTCTATCCAGTCCATGTAATTTGTCCATTTAAGTGGAAGTGATTTGGCGCCTTTTATGTGTCCACCACGGGTTTCGCCATTTTGTTTCCATCCGTTGTAGGCATCAACCGGGCGCACATCAATTATTTTTACTTTATTTTCTTCAATCAGGTTTTTTAAAACTTCAGATGCAATGCTTTTAAATTTTGTCATGAATTATTCTGTTATGGGTTCCTGTAATTTTTTCGGGATGATCCAGCGGGAGCCCTTTATTCCTTTTTAATATCCTGTTTACTGCTTCGTTGATAATTTCTAAACCAGGTTCTATCGCACTTCTGTTTTTTATATCAGATCCACATTCTTCAAATTTCCCTGGCTTATCCTCATATCTCAAATATACAAACTTTATAATTTGAATGAAACACTTTGAAGTTTCTATTACAAGAAATATGTATGGCAGGGATTGGATAAGAACCAACCCTTTTTTCTATGTTTAATCCTTTAAATGGTTCTGCCGGCAAGGGAAATCATAAGACAGATGGTGATGTTTCATGTATATTTGTAATTTGGGTTTAATTCAAACATTATCCTGAAATGAACCTGGGGTTTTTTAACTGTATAAATTTTTATTAACTTTGAAATCAGAGAGATAACAAAACATAAAAAATGATTAATGTTTTTGTTAAACCAGGTACTTACAAGGATAAGAACAATTGTTGTTTAAAGGCAAAAATAAATTATTTTTATTTTATGGTGTATTTAAACATTCCTCAACATTAACAAGAGACATATCCACAACAAACCCAACCCCGTTATTAACCAAAAATAATGAACATGCGAATTCTAAATGCTCCCCAAAAATACGAGAAATTCTACTCTCTCACAGGTGCAGGTTCTTCTCTTAAAAGTCCGGGTTATAATTTCAGGAAAATCTGGAAACCTCATTGGTTTCAGGGAAACAGCAAGAAAAAAAACTATTTTGAGGGATGGTACTTTAAAAATGTAAGCGCCGATGGGAAGCACTGTTGGTCATTCATACCCGGCGTTTCATTGGTTGGCGAAGATGCACATGCTTTTGTACAGGCTATCAACGGTAAAACCGGAGATACCTGGTATTTTAGATATCCACTCGAGTCTTTCTCTTTTTCTTCCACTTCTTTTTCAATCAAAATTGATCAAAATACTTTTTCAGACACAGGTTTTTATCTCGATATTGATCAAAGCGGACAAACATTCAAGGGTAAAATCGAATTTGAAAATATTATTGGATACCCGGCAAACTTCCAGAGACCTGGCATTATGGGATGGTACCGCTATGCTCCTTTCATGGAATGTTATCATGGGGTGGTGAGTCTTCATCATGGAATTATAGGTAGTTTGAATCATAATGGCACAAATTTGAACTTCTATGAAGGTACCGGATATATTGAAAAAGACTGGGGGTCGTCTATGCCTTCGGCATGGGTCTGGATTCAAACCAATCATTTTAATACAGCCAATACATCTTTCATGTTTTCAGTTGCACGCATCCCCTGGATAGGGAAAACTTTCACCGGTTTTCTCGGTTTTTTTCTC
>CAZWHH010000117.1:0-7399 GCA_964633615.1 uncultured Bacteroidales bacterium
CCATAAAGACTTTTTGGAATATCCATTTCTTCCAGTTTTTTACTGAAAGATTTTTTCTCGTATTGGTATTTTTTTACCCTTTCTGCTCCATCTATTAATTGACCCGGTTCATGAACCATCAGTTTGTTATCCTTATCCAGCACCCCTCTGCGAAAGACCAGGGAGGAGATATGACCTTCACCCGTAGCCCGAAAACTCATGATTACCCGTTTTTCCCCTTCTTCTAAACCTGTTTGATCGGGGTCTTCCACTATAGAGGGATTGAAAAAAGCAGCCGACTCAATCGAGTATTCCATGGTAAAATATGAGCCAATTAATAATTGTTTCCGCTCTGATAAATCCTCAACATTAATATCAAGATCAGAAAACACAAATTTTACTTTGCTGAAATGCTTTCTGAAGATCCTGGTCATATTCCTGTGTCGTTTTGAAAATTCACGCAGGATTTGGTTAAGTGTAGACTCCACCTCCTCATCTGTCATGTGGTAAATTCGCATTACCAACTCTGTTGTTCTCATAGTGTCTAATGCGAAAAACCGGGCAATAACCTTTTTAAAATCAGGTAGGAAGGAGGTGTTCGTTCTTTTTACAGATAAAGACATTGTTCTTATAGTATTTGTATATGAAACAGCTAACAATATAAATAAATTAACTGGTTTTTGACAATAATTATTAAGGATAAAAAAGATATATAGCCGTGATCTTTTTAGTCGTTTGTTAATGCGCTTAATATCAGATTCTTCCAATACGGATATCTGAGAAATCAGTATTCATACTCACTGTTTCAGTTAAATTGCAATGATTCCTCTATCAATTAATATGAAGAGTGTTCCAAGCAAGATACTATAGAAAGCGTACCATTTAACCGGTATATATTCAATGGGTGATATGTTGAGTTTTACATAGTTATAAATGATCAGTACCAATTTAGCTATAAAATAGGCGGCGATTGTACCAAGAGCCACCCCTACTGTACCGTAATTTACTACCAGCCAAAAGCTTAATGAAATATTGATAATGACCTCCAAAATGGCCACTACTAAAACTGCTCTTGTTTTTTTCAGTCCCATGAGAATTGTATGCGGGAAGAGCAAGCGGCTCAGGATGGTTAGCAGATATACGACAAAAATGTCGGCACTCCTGGTAAATTCCGGGCTGAACATAAATTTGTAAAGAGGCTCTGCAAACAGAAGTAAGACCATAGACAGGGGGAACATTGTATGCATGATCCTTAATGACTTGGTTTTAATTTTTTTCAGTGTATCCTTATGATTCTCTCTGGATGAAAATTCGGTTAACAGGGCATTACTGAGCCCTGTAGCCAACATAATGACAAATGGCAACTCTTTCGCTCCAAACCGAAAGACAGCAAAATCATCTGCAGAAAAATGAATAGAGATTACAAGTCCATCGATGTATTGAGCTGAACCACTGATCAGGGCACTAAATAAAAGCGGAACAGCAAGGGCAAGTAGTTCTTTAATAAACGGAAATGAAAATTGTATTTTGGCGTAATTGTAAATAAGTGTCAGCAACCAAATATTTCGAAGGATAGATACCATCACAAGTCCCCGAAGCGACCAAATTACCGGATAGCCCAAAATAGGAGGGATAATAGCAGCAGCCAGCTGGATGGTGTAGGTAATATAGGCATAACTTAATGTATTCCCGGATTTGTTTTTTACCACGTAGACATATTCCACCAGGTTGGCAGGAGCACTTAACAACAAATACCACAAAGTAACATTAAGCAGGGGAGCTTTTCCTTTGTGTCCAAACACCGAAAAGTTATCCTGAATGATCAGTCCGATAAAAAACACAATAAGACTAAAAAATACAAGGACAAGAAATGTGTTGAAAATTTCAGGGGATTTTCTTTTGCTCTCATTGGCCAGCTCTCCAAAAGTTTTGCTCCCTTTGTAGAGGGGAAGGAATGCCTGAATAATTCCTGTAACCCAAAAAAAACTTGCCAGATTCACCATGAAAACGGATATCTCAAAAAGCCCGATTTGCTCTTTTGATAATCCGATTTTAGTAAAAACAATGGCAATGATTAAAAATGTAACAAACCGAAGTGTATTAAATACTTGCAGACCTGCTACATTACTCACATTTCTCCGCGGTGCCAGCCACATTGATGCTATTTTTTACTTGGTATAATATTTAACAATAATAATCAAAAACCATTAATAAAAGATAATGCATAAAGAAAATGATTTTTTTTGGAATTTAAAACAGGAATAATTTGTTAACAAAATTTGTTAAGCTCTGTTAAAACGGAGATAGAGCTGTTGATAATAACCATCTTTTGTTGATAACTAAAATGAACCAAATTTTGGTAATTACAAAAAAATATACATAAATTTGAAAATGAAAAACAGAGCGTTGTTAATTAATTGATTTTTAATCTATAAACATTTATTAACCCTAACTGAGCCCAAGCATGAGTGATCAAGAAGAATCTGTAAGTGTACTAAAACAAATTCGTTTAAAGCAACCCACCTTTAGCCATCCTGCAACAAAAAAAACACCTCTGGTTGAAATGGATTTTGATAATGGCCATTTTTTGTTTTCAGGACGTTCTATTCCAAAATATGCGAGTGGTTTCTATTATCCGATCATGGAAAAGATTGATCGTTATATTCAAAAACCCCGGGAACACACTGTAGTTGTGTTTTTTATGGAGTACCTTGACTCTGCTTCATCCAGGATGATACTTTCTATTGTTCAGCATTTTAAAAAAATTGTTGATCAAAATTTTTCTGTTCGCTTTGAATGGCATTATCAGGAAGATGATGATGATATTTTTGATACCGGACTCACTTATGCTGAATTGACAGGGATGGATTTTAAGTTTTTTTGTCACTACGAATAGCTCGATATTACCCGCTCTCCGTTTTTTTACCTCAAAGATTTAAATGGTCTGCAATAGTACGGGGTTTTCTTATTAATTTTGTTTTCTTATTGATAATTGTTATTATTTTTGTCATGGAATTGTTTCACTATTGTAGAATCATAATAATAAATAACAGATAAACCTAAAATAGAGATAATGAAAAAACTTATGTTTGCTGGCGTTTTAATGATCTTTATGTTGACTTCCTGTAAAGATCTTTTTCTTATTGATATTAAGTATGAGGTAACAGGTACAGCGAATTCAGTAGATATTTCATACCAAAATAAGTTTGGATCTATAGAAACGGAAAAAGATGTTACTTTACCCTGGAGCTATGAGTTTAAGGTACAGGAAAATCAGTATCTTGTTTTGTCTGCTACAAAAAATGTGATCGAAGGTTCTGTAAAGGTAACGATCTATAAAAAGGGAGATGAATGGAAAACAAGAACCAAAGTAGATGATTTTGCCACAGCAACTGTAACAGGTTCTACCTGATTGCTGATTATTTAAAATTTCTGTTTCCGTATTTTTCAATGCGTCTTATCATCCCTTCGAAAATGATAATATGAAATGGATAAAGGGATATCCAGTACAACCTGCCCCAAAGTCCTGTTGGCCTGAATGTTGCTGTTTGTTGAAGAATATGTTTATTGTCTCTGTTAATTATTTTGAATTCCAGCCAGGCTTCCCCGGGCAGCTTCATCTCTGCATAAAGAATTAATCTTCCTTTCTCCTTATTCGCAAAAATTACGCGCCAGAAATCCAGGACATCACCAGCTTCTATTTTATTGGCATTTGTTCTGCCCCGGCGCAATCCAACACCTCCGAAAATCTTGTCAATAGAACCCCGGAGGCCCCATAGCCAATTGCCGTAGTACCAGCCACGATTTCCGCCAATGTTCCAGATGTTATCTGTTACTTGTTCTGTTTCTCCGGTAATCAGGACTTCCTTTGTGTTTTTGTAGCATCCGAAATTTGGAATTTCTATATGTTCGCTTATGGATGGCTCCGTATTTCCGGCGATAAATGCATCTTTCCAACTGGACAATACCATGTTCTGTTCAATTTTTTGAAAAGCGCTTTTAATGGCTTCATTGTAAGTTAGCAGAGGGATGTCAACAATTTCTTTGATTTTATTATCTCTGCATACAACGTCTACTTTCATGCTGTTTACAAGGTTAACGGCCAGATTATATGAGGTTGAAGTGATAAAAAATAACCAGTAGGACGATAGCTTTGGGGTCATAACAGGCAAAATTTTTATCACCCTCTTGAGTTTTCTTGCTTCGGCATACTGAAGAAGCATTTTCTTATACGTTAATATTTCTGGCCCGCCTATGTCATATGTTTGATTATATGTTTTGGGGTTAGCTATTATGTGGGTTAAATACTCAATTACATTTTTTACTGCAATAGGTTGAATTTTTGAATGCAGCCACCTGGGAGCTACCATTACAGGCAGTTTTTCCACCAGGTCTCTTAGTATTTCAAAAGATGCACTCCCTGAACCTATAATGATGCCGGCCCTGAGAGTTGTAACTGCAGCATCAGCCTGAGATAATACGGTTTCCACGTTTTTCCTGGACTGCAGATGTTTGCTCAATTTGTCGGCATTGGTAATGCCACTTAAATAGATAATTTGTTTTGCCTTGGTTGGCTTGATAAGCCTGACAAATTTTTCTGCAGCTTTTTTTTCTTTTTCGGGAAAATTTTTGGTTGTACTTCCCATAGAATGTATCAGGTAAAAGGCTGCATCAATATCTGCCGGGAAACTTACCTCCTTGTCGTCTTTAAGAAAGTCTATTTCCAGGATTTGAAGATTCGGGTTGCTGATTTGTATTCTGTCTGCGCTACGCACGCAGGCTGTTACGTTGTATCCTTTGCTTAATAATACAGGCAGCAGTCTTTTTCCTATGTATCCGTTTGCTCCGGTTAGGAGAATATGCATAATAAATTAAATAAGAGCGGGGAGTAATATCCCGGTTTACTATTATCAAACAATTGAAACCCCAAAGAGTTTGGATTATGTGAAATTATTTTTCTGTTTTAACCGGTCTGACAAGCCTGAAACCTACATCACCCTGACTGTATCCGGGTAAAATCTTATTTCTTTTAGAAACCATGCATTGTTCTGAAGAGGTTTTGAAACTTCCTCCTCTTTTTACTCTGTATTGGCTGTATTCTGGTCCTTTAGGATTTTCTTCCGGACTCTTTTTGTAGTATTCTTCAGAAAACCAATCATTGCACAATTCCCATACATTCCCGCTTAAGTCGTAAATACCCAGCGCGTTAGGTTTTTTTCGCCCTACTTCTATGGTACCTTTTCTATATTTGAATTGCCCATCGGGAGTAGTGAAATGGTTTCCTTTAAACCATCCTACTTCTTCAATATCATCATTTCCACTAAAGAAGTAATCATTTGCATTTTCTCCCCCTCTTGCCACATATTCCCATTCCGCTTCGGTGGGTAATCTTCCATCGGCCCAGTGACAATATGCTTTTGCTCCATACCAGGTTACTTCCACTACGGGATGGTTTTCGTTCCCTTCCTCTATATAAAACTGATTGTTTTCGTGAAAAATTTTGCATTTTTCATCACCAATATCAATGTATTCAAAACCGTAATAACTTCCACCCGGATTGGCCTCAATTTCATTCAAAAAATGACAGTATAATTCATTTGTAATTTCATAACAGCTTATATAAAAGTCATCTACCTTTACCCGGTGTGCAGGTTTTTCTTTTTCAGAACAATTATATTGCCTTTCTGTGCAACCCATTTTATAAGTTCCTCCTTTTACTGAAACCATATCGGGAAGCATGGGTTTTTGTGAGTAGCAATTAATAAAGGGAAGAAACAGAGCTAAGATAAAAACAAACAACTTTTGCATAGAGTCATAATTTATTAACATGTTTGGAACGCAAATTTAAAAAATATTAATTGAGAGCTTATGTTGGTTATCAGGCAAAATCTTATGTTTATCAATTTTTTGAAAACCAGCAAGAATGCAATGCCCTGAAAATATAGGTCAGTTTTATTCTAAAAGTTGTTTGTTGCCACAAAATTAATTATTTTCACCTAACGGAAACTCAGGCATTAACCTTTAATTTATTCAGAAGAATGCACAAAACCAAACTGCAGTTATGTTCCTTCCTGGGGGGATTGTTTTTTTTTATTTTTTCATATGAGCTTTCAGCCAGCATTGAGAAGAAAGATAGCCTTCTTAATGAATTACAGCAAATAGAGAGTATGAATAACTTAAACAAAGCGGAATTATTTAAAAATCTGGCTTCTACTTACTATTTTGACCACAGGCAATATGATTCTGCTCTCTTTTATGGAAGGAAATCCCTGCAATTATATCAAACGGAAAAGGATTATCCTAAAATTGCTTATGTCTATAAACTTATGGGCTATGCCAAAGTAGGCGGAGAAAATTACAGTGAGGGAATTATCTTTCTCGATTCCGCTTTGCATTATTACCAAAACATGGATAAATTATTGCCGATCATCCAGGTTTATACAAACAAAGGCATTGCCTGTAATTATATTGATAAGCCTGAAAAAGCGCTACTCAATTTTCAAAAAGCTGTGGATTATAGTATTCGATTAGGCGATAGCAGCCAGATTGCTATAAATACGCTGAATGCCGGAATTATGTACAATTCGATGGGTAAATATCCTAAAGCTTCTGAATATCTTATTAAGGCTGCCGAGATATTCGAGTTTATCGGTGATTCCGTTACAGCCGTAAATACTTTTATTGAAATTGGAGACGTGTATCTGAACTGGGAAAAATATGATGTGGCTCTGGAATACTACAGGAAGGCTTCAAAGTTAAAAGAGAATGTAAAAAATGAAAAGGTACTCGTTTCTTTATATGATGTAATGGGTTATGCTTATCAAAAAAAGGACAGTATGGCTTTGGCTAAAGACTATTACCAAAGGGCTTTGGATTTAAGCCGGAAGGTTGACTATCAAAGCGGGGAAGCTCAGATATACTACAGACTGGGGAATATTGCCAAGCTGAAGAAAAATTATTCTCTGGCAATTGATCATTTCCAAAATTCTATGAACCTTGAAAAGAAGATAGGTTCGGTTCAGGATATGGTTTCACTTGGGAATGAGCTTTCAGAGTGTTACCTGGAAATGGGAATGTATAAAAAAAGCCGGGGTGAACTAGAGAGAGTGAATAAAAAGTGTAAAGAATACCAGTTACGAAAACAGCTCTCTGCCAATTATTCTTTGTTTTACCGGTTGTATAAGAAACGGGGAAATTTTAATAAAGCTTTGGAATTCTATGAAAAACACATTGTCTTAAAAGATTCAATTTACGGCGAAAAACAAGAGATGCTCATGGAGGATCTCAGGGAAAAATACGAAACGGAGAAGAAAGAACGAACCATTGAAACGCTGAATAATGAAAAACATTTACAAAGCCTTCAGATATCCCGGAAAAACCAACTGGTCATAGCGCTGATTATTGGCTTTGCATTAATTTT
>CAZWHH010000118.1:0-4444 GCA_964633615.1 uncultured Bacteroidales bacterium
CTCTTTCTCTTTGTTTTCGTATTATTTCATGCTCAATTGTCAGAATTTTTTCCAGGAACTGATCTTGTTTTTCCCGGCTTCTTTCCGCTCTCGATTTTTTAGTGTCGAAATAATTACGATCGATGAATATACGGGTGTGCGCGTTATCTAATGCTGTGGTATAGGTGCCCTCGGCAATGGCAACCTTATATTCTGATAGGTTTACCGTTTCAGACAGAACTTCATCTTTATTGAAGTCAACAAGTGGTTTTGTTAATTTTTTATCCCCATTAATAAAGGAAAGCAAGTGTTTGTCCAGAAGATTGATTTTTACCTCTGAAGTACCCACATGTTCTATGTTTTCTTTTCTTTTTTTCGCATTTGTTTTTGGGGGATATACAAAATAATCATCCTGCTGAAATATGTAAGTTTTAATGTCATATTTAGCAAGTTCATCTTTTAAGGTCTGGGCTGTTTCAGACTTTCCGCTGCCGGATTCTCCTGCAATGGTAATAGCATATTTTGTTTCGCAGTTTTTAATTTCCGGGACAACGACATCAGCGATCATTTTTGCCGATTTTTTATGATTTTCATTAATTATTAGTTTGTCTCCTCTCATGTGCAAATTATTTTTTGGTTTGCTTTTCAATTGCTTCTTTTAGTTCTTTCAGGGGAATATTCCCGTTTGCTTTATTATGCAATTTTCCCATGATCCAGTTTGTTCTGGCGTGGGAATTGTTAGAGATTTTCACCTTATCATATTGTTTGCTTAATACAGGTATTTCTTTCTGTATTTCAGAGAACGATAACTTTTTAAATTCAATTATATTAAGAATCTCTGAAAATTTCAGCCGTGCATTTTTGTAGAAATAAGGGAGCATTCTTTTTGCAATCGTGGGATTTAAGTTGTTCTCTTTTATAAAAGCAAAAAGGTGAAATAATTTTTTATAATTAAAAGAGGTACTTTTTGAATAATGACCTTCCACAAATTTAAGTGAGTGTCCGAAGAAAGTACCAATAAATTTAGGGTTGAATTTTAATTCGGTTACAATTTTTTGTATGATGGGAAATAGATTTTTACTAAAGATGTAGTAATAGGTGTCTTCAGGCACTCCCCATTTTTTGAGTTGGTTGTATTGATCGATGATTTCTGCAGGTAGATTTTTCTTTATGTTTTCAATATATTTTTTGTCCAGAGGAACTGGTGCGGAGTCTGTGTCGGGGTACATGCGGTCGGGTCCGGGGAGTACTCTTTCAAAAATGGTTGTTCCATTTGGCAGGGTTTTCCGGGTTTCGTTTGGAACCCCGTCAAAAGCCATTTGGCATCGCTCTTCTACTGTCTCCAGGGCAGTATCAATGTCTTCCTCCGGTCCCCATAAGACAATTTGTGCATCTTTTTCTTTGGCTTTAAGTGTTTTTTGAATTTTTTGAAGGGATTTGTTTTGGAGGGTTGGGTTGATTTCTTCTGAATGGCTCATATTAGGTCTCTCAAGACATGCGATTACTGCAAGCCGATCTTCGATTTCATCGGCAAACATTTTACCGGGTTGTGTAAAATGAGATAAAAACCCTTTAAATCCCGGAAGATTAATGGCTATAATTTTTTCATTATTCTCCAGCGCATTTTTTACAGGCTGGTATTTAAAGTTGAAGTCTTTAGGGTTTAGTTCTTTCGATTTTATTTTCCAGTCTTTGGGATTTGAGATCCTTTTATTTAGGTCTTCTTTTAGATGCAACAAGGCCCATTGTCTGAATGCTTCATTATGTGATAGTTCAGGGATCCGTTTATTATGAGCAACCCCTTTCATTTCCACCCTTGTTCCCCCTCTGCAACTCACATTGACATCTTCTCTGCCGCTGCCAATACCTGTTCTGACTTTTCCGGTACTTCGGTTCAGGAAACGAATGTATTCAGCTGCTTCTCTGAGCTCATCCGGGGTAAACATGTCAGGGTAGGTAACAGTTTCTATAAGTGGCATACCCAATCTATCGGTTTTGAAAACTCTTGTATGTCTGATGTCTGAAATTTCGCGGCAGGAATCTTCTTCAAGGCTTAATTGAATAAGGCGTACTTTTTTGTTTTTAAGAGGAATTTCTCCTTCTACTCCTATGATGGCCGTTCTTTGAAAACCTGTAGGAATACTGCCGTCCAGGTATTGCTTTCGGGTGATGTGCACCTCACCAACAATATTTAATTTACATAGAAGTGAAATTTCGAGGGCTTTTGCCAGGGCTTCCCGATCCATTTTGAATGGCGGGGTATCATCTATCTCGTAAGTACACGCTGTTTCATTATTAAGCCTGTAAATAATTTCTTTTTTGGTTTTGTATTCCATCAGGGCGGTTCCATCGTATTCACCAAGTTCACTGAGTGTGGGGCGCATATGTCGGATTACTTCGGCATCAAAATCTTCATTGTCATGATAAATTCCTGCTGGACAATGGCAGAATAATTTTTCTTCTGTTTT
Organism: uncultured Bacteroidales bacterium; assembly: GCA_964633615.1. GTDB lineage: Bacteria > Bacteroidota > Bacteroidia > Bacteroidales > UBA12077 > JAGXLC01. Next base: position 2,448 of record CAZWHH010000118.1, read on the forward strand.
TAATTGTTGATGTACTTCCAGTCCTGATTTGAATCCTATCCTTTTATAATCTGCTTTGGTGGCATTTTTTCTGGTTACATATCCGATTTTTTGTTTGGTTTGTTCATAATTTTTTTTCGGATTCAATGTATTCTCGTATTCCATATTTGTTGAATTCAGTAATATTTAAGGCTGGTTAAATTAGCAAAAAAAAATTTATTTGCAAAACGATAAAAGAACAATGGACCTGTCTTTTTTTATAATAATCTTATCAGGTCTTAGTGTTCTTATTTATCCAATTAAGATCATCAAAAAATAACTTTAAGCAGAGATCCTCTTATTCTGCAAAGCTTATTTGGCCTGCTTTTCATAGTGTTTTATTGCTATTCTGATAAGATTAGTTTATAAAGCTTTGTTTTTTAGTTCATCAGAAACTAATTAAACCGAATGGTTTTTACCGGGCTAATGCGCGAAATGATATAAGAGGGAACAATCAGCATCAAAACAATGGCCAGTATACTGCCAATATTAAGAAAAACTATATGCATTAAATTCAGGTTAATAGGGACTGTATCAATATAATAAGTGGCAGGGTCTAGTTTGATGATTCCAAAATGATATTGAATAATGCATATTAAAATACCAATTATATTGCCCCAGAGCATTCCTTTTCCAATAAGTAAAGAAGATAAGTATAGAAATGTTTTTCGAATACTCCAATTGCTGGCCCCCATAGACTTGAAAATACCGATCATATTGGTTCTTTCAAGTATGATGATAAGCAGGCCGGATATCATGTTGAAACCTGCAACAGCAATGACCAGTGTTAGAATTATCCAAACGTTTATATCTATTACATCCAGCCAATTAAATATCTGGGGATTTTTTTGTGTTATGGGAATTACCCGCAGCTTTTCACTGGTAGAATCAGAGAACAACTCATAGGTATATTTATTTCTAATGTAACTGGTGACCTGTCTGATATTTTGAAATTCATCTGTAAGCACTTCAAAGCCGCTCACCTGATTTTCATTCCAGTTATTTAATTTTTGCACATGCTTGATGTCTCCAAGAATAATTTTTTCATCATATTCTTGTAAGCCGGTGTTAAATATACCTGTTATATTAAAAGGTCTGGCTCTGGGTGGATCTTCTATAAAATACATGATAATTCGATCGCCGGTATCCAGCTTTAACAAATCTGACATATATTTTGAAATTAGTATATCATTCTTTTTGATACTGTCTGTGACAGAAAAAGTACTGCCCTTAACCAGATTTTTTTCAAAGAAAGACCAGTTAAAATCTTTATCAATTCCTTTAATTACAGCACCCTGTATGTTCTCCTTCGTCTTAAGAATTCCAGCCTTGATGGCGTATACCTGGATGTGTTTCACTCCTTCAATCGTATCCAGTGAGGGGTAAAATGGCTGGTTCTTCATGACTGGAGTTGTTTCATAAGAAATGTTGGAGTCGTAATTGACAATTTGAATATGTGAACCAAACCCAATTATTTTATTTCGGATTTCTTTCTTAAAGCCTGTTACAATAGACACAGAGAGGATCATTACAATGAGACCGAGGGAAATTCCAACAATGGCAATATTAACAATAGGCTTGGAAATTTTTTTATTTCCGGAGTCATCGGTGAATAATCTTCTTGCGGTGTATAGCTCGAAATTCAAGGTTTCAGTTTATTTTATCTGCAAATGTATCAAATTTATCCTATTTACTTGATACTTTAAATAGTAATTACAGGAATATTTTTTTTAGTTTTGAGATTTAGTTTTTTATGATTTATATTTTCTCATTATGCAGAAATTGTTTATATCTTTTGTTTTAACATTCGTTTTAGTCACCAATATTTCTTGTCAGCATAATACAGGGCAACGAATATATACAGGAGCAGAACGAACAACGCTTTATTTTCCTTATTTAGAGGATAAGAATGTGGCCATTGTTACCAATCATACCTCTATTATTGATTCCACGCATTTATTGGACACTTTATTGAGCAG
>CAZWHH010000118.1:4544-7352 GCA_964633615.1 uncultured Bacteroidales bacterium
AGTATCGGTCTTTTGTAGGGATGCATCCTATACCTCTGGTGCATGGAATGACGATGGGTGAATTAGCTTGTATGATCAATGGGGAGGGATGGCTTGAGGATCAGAAGGTTTGTAATTTGGATATTATGCCATGCAAAAATTATACCCATGACTCATTGTATAAGTTGCCTGTAAAGCCTTCTCCAAATTTGCCCAACATGCGAAGCATCTATTTATATCCTTCTTTAGGACTTTTTGAAGGAACTGTGATCAACGTTGGACGGGGCACAAATTTTCCTTTTCAGGTATACGGACATCCTGATTTTAAGGGGGGGGATATTGAATACCGTCCTGATTCAGTCGAAGGAGCCAGTGCAAATCCCAAACACAAGGGTCAGCTATGTTATGGCATTGATCTCAGGCATATTCAGATGGATCGTTTAATTGAGAATCCGGGTATTAGAATCAGCTGGTTGAAACAGGCAAGGGAAAGAGTACCGGATGCAGATTCCTTTTTCCTTCCGTTTTTTAAAAGGTTGGTTGGAACTCTGTCGTTAAAGCGGGCTTTGGAAAGCGGAGAATCTGTTCAAAATATCAAGGAAAGCTGGGAAAAACCTTTGGAAGAATTTCAGAGAAAAAGAAAAAAGTATTTACTATACGAAGATTTTATTCAGGAAAAAGAAGAAGCCCGTTAACAGCGGGCTTCTTTTCTTTAATACTGTTTATTTTGCTTTTTGCATTTTCAGAGGCTCCACTTTTCTTCCCGGGTAAGCTTTTAGCGCCTCATCCAGCACTTTCATCGCCTTTTCCAGATCGTTTATGTTCAGTACATAGGCGATTCTTGCTTCTTTTTTTCCATATCCTGGTGTTGAATAAAAACCAGAAGCCGGAGCAATCATTACTGTCTGGTTATTATATTCAAAGTCACTTAGCATCCATTGTGCAAATTTATCGGAGTCATCCACGGGAAGCTTCACTACAGTATAAAAGGCTCCTTTGGGTTTTGGGCAGTATACACCCTCCATTTTATTGAGCGCATCAACCATGTAGTTTCTTCTCTCGACATACTCGTCATATACCTCCTGAAAATATTCTTCGGGTGTATCCAGGGCTGCTTCACTGGCAATCTGACCGAATGAGGGTGGACAAAGTCTTGCCTGAGCAAATTTCATGGCATTTTCAATGACTTGTTTATTTTTCGAGATAAGCGCACCTATTCTCACACCACACATACTGTAGCGTTTTGATACAGAATCCATAAGCACTACGTTGTTTTCGATGCCTTTCAGGTGCATAGCAGAGATATGTGTACGGTTATCATAGCAGAATTCGCGATAAACTTCATCTGAAAACAGGTAAAGGTCATATTTTTCAATGAGGACTTTTAATTTTTGCATTTCCTCGTTTGAGTAAAGATAACCTGTAGGATTATTCGGATTGCAGATTACAATTCCTTTTGTTTTATCTGTAATTTGTTTTTCAAAATCCTCGACAGCCGGTAATGCAAAATCATGTTCAATTTCAGATGTAACTGGAACAACCTTAACTCCTGCTGCTGTAGCAAATCCGTTATAGTTGGCATAAAATGGTTCCGGAATGATCACTTCATCTCCTTCATCGAAACATGTAAGAAAAGCAAACTGTACAGCTTCTGAACCACCTGTTGTGGCAAGCATTTCGGTGTGGTCAATATCTATGTCCAGATTTTGATAATATTTGGCTAGTTTCTTTCTGTATGATTCATTTCCTGCTGAATGCGTATAAGCAACCACTTTTATATCTGTATTTTTTACTGCATTCATGGCAACTTCCGGTGTTTTTATGTCCGGTTGCCCTATGTTGAGATGAAATACTTTTTTTCCTTTTCTCTTTGCCTCTTCTGCATAAGGGACTAATTTTCTTATGGGTGACTGAGGCATTGCCTTGGCTTTCTCTGATATAGATGGCATTTTATAAAAATTTTAATTGTTTTGTTTATTTTCGTTTGTAACGACTTTTCCTTTAATTACTAGTCTGATAGGGTTTTTCTTTGAGTTTGAATAAACGGTAATAGATTTTGTGAAGGGTCCTTTGATTCTGGTATTGTACTTAACTTTGATAGTCCCTTCTTCTCCTGGTTTAATGGGATTTTTGGGCCAGGAATTTGGAACCGTACATCCGCAGGAAGAGCGTACTTTTGTTAATAATAAGGGTTCTCCTCCTTTATTTTCAAAGGTAAATTCACAAGTACCGTCTCCCTTGTATGATATTTTGCCGAAATCATGGGTTGTTTTTTCAAACTTTATCAGTGGACGCTTGTCTTCCTCATTGTTTTTCTGAGCAAATGTACTTAAAAATCCAAAGAGAAGGATGAGTGTTAATATACCTGTTCGTTTCATAGGAATTGATTTTAAAGATTTTATACAAATGTAATTTTATATACGAAATTAACATATGTTTTATAATATTAAAAGTATTTTTTAAGAACTTTATTATTTATCTCATGAATGTTTTACTAAATAAATTATATTTTTACGGAATTTTAATTGAATAAGTATAATGTGTAAAGTATTATGAGCATACCAAAGAATTTTGATTCATCGAGTGTTGAAGGAAAATGGTATCAGTACTGGCTGGATAATGGTTATTTTAAATCAGAACCGGATGAGCGTGAACCCTATGTGATTGTGATACCACCACCTAATGTTACTGGCGTTTTGCACATGGGTCATATTCTGAACAATACCATACAGGATATTTTGATCAGGAGGGCCAGAATGCAAGGTAAAAATGCCTGCTGGGTACCCGGTACTGATCATGCTTCCATTGCCACTGAAGCAAAGGTTGTGG
>CAZWHH010000119.1:0-7324 GCA_964633615.1 uncultured Bacteroidales bacterium
TTATTTTCTGGCTCATTATTAATAAAATTTATACTAACTCAATTTTACCCTTTGCATTTTCAATAATTTCTTTTGCAATATTTCTTGGTACCTCCTCATAATGAGAAAATTCCATTGAAGATGTTGCTCGTCCGGACGTAATGGTTCTCAGCACTGTTACGTATCCGAACTTTTCAGCCAATGGCACTTTTGCTTTGATAACCTTAGCACTGCCCCTGTTTTCCATTCCTTCTACATTTCCTCTTCGTTTGTTAAAATCGGCTATGACATCTCCCATATATTCTTCCGGTGTTACTACTTCAGCTTCCATAATAGGCTCGAGCAATTTTGGTTTTGCTTTGACACAAGCATTTTTAAAACCTATTTTGGCAACGGTTTCAAAAGCCAGCTGATCTGAGTCTACTTCGTGATATGATCCGTCATAAAGTTCCACCTTGATATTATCCACAGGATATCCGGCTAAGACACCATTGAATAAAGAATCTTTGAAACCTTTTTCTACTGAAGGGATATATTCTTTTGGAATATTTCCTCCTTTTATTTTATTGACAAACTGAAGTCCTTTTTCTCCTTCATCTGCCGGTCCGATTTTAAACTGAATCTCGGCAAATTTTCCTCTTCCACCTGTTTGCTTTTTAAACAACTCTCTGTGGTCAACTTCTTGTGTGATTGTTTCTTTATAATTAACCTGAGGAGCGCCCTGGTTACAATCCACCTTAAATTCTCTTTTCAGGCGATCCAGCAATACTTCAATATGTAACTCTCCCATTCCGTTGATTACAGTCTGTCCTGTATCTTCATCCCCTTTCACTGTAAAAGTAGGGTCTTCTTCGGCTAGTTTGGCCAAAGCAATTGTCAGTTTATCGTAATCTTTTTGTGTTTTTGGTTCGATTGCGATACCAATCACCGGCTCCGGGAACTCTATCGATTCGAGTAAAATTTGATTGCTTGGATCACATAATGTATCGCCGGTTCTCAGATTCTTAAATCCAACCGCTGCACAAATATCTCCGGCTTCTATTGATTCTTTTGGCTTTTGCTTATTAGCATGCATCTGATAGAGCCTGTTGATTCTTTCTTTTTTCCCTGTTCTGGGATTATATAAAACCGATTTGGTGGTTAATCTACCAGAATACAGCCTCATAAAAGCCAGGCGACCAACAAATGGGTCGGTGGCTATTTTAAAAACCAGTGCTGCGGTAGGTTCGTTTGAATCGGGTTTTCTTGTAATTTTTTCTTCTGTATTGGGATGCTTTCCTTCGATAGCACTCAGATCTAAAGGGCTTGGCAGGAAAGTGATTATGGAATCCAATAATCTTTGCACCCCTTTATTTTTAAATGCTGAGCCACACAATACAGGAACTATACTCATCTCAATTGTTGCTCTGCGAATGGCATCCTGCATTTCCTCAACAGTAATAGTATCCGGGTTTTCAAAGTACTTTTCAAGCAAAGTATCATCGTATTCGGCAACTGCTTCAATAAGTTGGCCTCTGTAATTTGCTGCTTCTTCCTTTAAGTCTTCCGGTATTTCCGTAAATTCGTAGTTGGTTCCAAGTTTCTCATCATCTACCCAAACAATGGCTTTATTTTCAATCAGGTCCACAACTCCTTTGAATGTCTCTGAGGATCCTATTGGAATCTGCAGAGGAATCGGGTTCGCTTTAAGCTTATCTTTTATCTGAGAAACCACGGAATAAAAATCAGCTCCCTGACGGTCCATCTTATTGACAAAAGCCATTTTAGGAACTCCGTATTTATCTGCCTGATGCCATACTGTTTCAGATTGTGGTTCAACTCCTCCTACTCCACAAAATAATGCGATGGCCCCATCAAGAACTCTTAAAGAACGTTCTACCTCTACAGTAAAATCTACGTGTCCAGGGGTATCTATAATATTTACTTTATAATCTTCATTTTTATATTCCCAATAACATGTGGTAGCAGCGGAAGTGATGGTAATTCCTCTTTCTTGTTCCTGAACCATCCAGTCCATCTGCGCATCGCCATCATGTACCTCACCTATTTTATGAGTAATGCCGGTATAATACAGAATTCTTTCTGTAGTAGTGGTTTTTCCGGCATCAATGTGAGCCATAATCCCAATATTCCGCGTATATTTTAATCCTTCACTCATTTAAATTCTCTTCTTTCTACTCCGTTCAATTATATTTTAAAATCTAAAATGTGCAAATGCTTTATTGGCGTCAGCCATTCTATGGATCTCTTCTTTTTTCTTAAAAGACCCTCCTTCTTCATTATAAGCAGCAATAATTTCTGCCGCTAACTTTTCTGCCATTCCTTTACCACTTCTCTGGCGGGAAAATTTTATCATATTCTTAATACTGATGGAAATTTTTCTATTTGGATTCACTTCCTGAGGTACCTGGAAAGTTGCTCCGCCAATTCTTCTGCTTTTTACTTCTACCAAAGGAGCAATATTTTCAAGGGCTTTTTTCCAAATTTCAAAAGAGCTCTTCTCTTCTTTCTTCATTCTCTGCTCAACAATATCAAGTGCATTGTAGAATATTTGAAAAGCCAGTGACTTTTTTCCCGAGATCATCAGTTCGTTAACAAATCTTGTTACCAACGTATCATTATACTTAGGGTCTGGTAATCTTTTCTGTTTACTTGCTTTATATTTCCTCATCCTTGAATCGTTTTATTACTTTTTTGGTTTTTTAGTCCCATATTTAGATCTTCCCTGTAATCTTCCTTCGACACCAGAGGTATCGAGTGTTCCTCTTACTAAATGGTAACGTACACCTGGTAAATCTTTCACCCTTCCCCCACGAATCAATACTACTGAGTGCTCCTGAAGGTTATGACCTTCCCCTGGGATGTAAGCATTTACTTCTTTTCCATTAGTTAACCTTACTCTTGCTATCTTTCTCATTGCAGAGTTCGGCTTTTTTGGTGTGGTCGTATAAACCCTGGTGCATACACCTCTTTTTTGAGGGCATGATTCCAAAGCCGGCGCTTTCTTTTTCTTCTCTACCTGCTTTCTTCCTTTTCTAATTAACTGTTGTATTGTTGGCATATACTCTAATTAATTTAAAATCTGTTTCCAAAATCGGTTCGCAAAGGTATTTTTTTTTTTAGAAATACCCAATTATTTTCAAATTATTTTACTTTTTATATCTCTTCTACGCTAGATCGCCTTTCCCCTCAAAGACTCACTTCTAAGAAAAAGTCCCGCAAAGATATAATCTTTGTTTTTAAATTCATAATTTATCCCATTTAAATTTTGGATTTTAGAGAATTATCTCTGTATAATCTTCTGAAAGACCAGTAATAATGACTGCAAGCGAACAAATGAGGGCTAATCTTTTTTAAGATTTTGATTTTTGATAAATTAATTTATTCAATATCAACGTTTTATAGCATGTAACCCTCATGTTTTATTCATTAGCCTTTTGTCAACATGATCCAGATGAGGGCTTCATTAAAATACAGGGTAAAAACAATCCTTTCCTTAAATTGTGCGGCAACTGGCGGATAAGTAAGATGAATTTCGCAAGATCCGTATCGCTCAACATAGGTTAAATAAGCCGAATCGTTGAGGATAATTTCTGAATAATTCATTTTCCTTAAGGGATTTTATTAATTTTACAGCCTAAATTTTCCGGAAAAATGAAAATTGAATTACAAAAAATAGCAGAGAGGCCTCTTGATATATCTGTAGTATATATTGCTCAAAAAGATACGGACTTTTCCGGTTATTCTTTTAGTACCACAGAATTAGAATTCATCAGGAGACAGATTTCTAATAATAAGGAAGCCATTCATATTAATTCATATTTCAAATGGTCTTATATCTACTTGATAACGCCCAAGAAAAACATATATGAGCAAAAAGAAAATATAAGACAGAAAGGAGCAGAACTTTCCTCCCTGATTCAACAAAATGAGCATAAGGAAATTGTAATTGAGGATGTTTCCGGACAACCATCATTAATGCTTGCTTTTATAGAAGGATTCATTTTAAGCCAATACCATTTTTCAAACTATAAAACCAATAAAAAAGATACTCATTTCCTGAAGAAGATAAATGTGGTTAGCCACGGGATATCTTCTTCAGATTTAAACAGGCTGTTAAATATATGCAAGGCTGTCTATCATAGCCGGAATCTGGTGAATGAACCTCTTTCCACACTAAATGCAACAGAATTGGCCAAGAGGATTCAGTCCATGGGCATTGAAGCGGGATTTTCCGTAGAAACATTCAACCGTAAAAAAATAGAAACGCTTAAATTAAATGGTCTTTTGGCTGTTAACAAAGGAAGCATTGATCCACCAACTTTCTCGGTCTTAGAGTGGAAACCAGAATCTGCAACTGAGCAGAAACCCATTGTGCTTGTGGGCAAAGGAGTTGTATATGATACGGGAGGTTTGAGTCTTAAACCCTCCTCATTCATGACCTCCATGAAATCAGATATGGCTGGTGCAGCAACCGTGGCAGGTATTCTTTATCTGGCAGCTTCCAATAATTTACCCTATCACCTGATCGGATTAATACCGGCAACAGACAATCGGCCCGATGGAAACGCTTATGTTCCTGACGACATTATAACTATGCATAATGGGAAAACCGTTGAAATCACTAATACTGATGCGGAAGGTCGAATGATTATGGCAGATGCTCTTAGTTTTTCCAGGCAATATAATCCTGAACTGGTTTTTGACTTTGCCACACTTACCGGCTCAGCATCACGGGCTATTGGGCCTCAGGGTATTGTTGCCATGGGAACAGCAGAACCCAATATCATGCAGAAGCTAAAAGAAAGTAGCTACCACACCCATGAACGTATTGTTGAACTGCCCCTGTGGGAAGAATACGGTGAAATGATTAAATCGGATGTAGCAGATATTAAAAATGCCGGAGGAAAAGAAGCAGGCGCCATAACCGCCGGGAAATTTCTGGAAAATTTCGTGGATGTCCCCTGGATACATTTAGATATAGCGCCCACGGCTTTTCTTGAGAGAAAAGACAGTTACAGGGGGAAAGGGGGAACCGGAATTGGAGTCAGGTTAATGAATGATTTTTTACAAAATTATAAAACAAATAAATCCTGATTAAACCCTTATTTAAATCATGCAGAAAAAAGGAATCATATAAAAATTATATAAACCCAACAGCTTTGGGAAAACTGTTAAGTTAAAGTTCAAACGGATATTTGCAAAACATCAAAAGGAAAAAATATTAGCTTCAATTTATTCATATAAGGTAATCACATAAAAAATGATATTCTGATGAAACAAGACAATAAAATAAAAGTAGGGATTACACAAGGAGATGTAAACGGCATAAGCCATGAGATCATTATCAAATCTTTGCTTGATAATCGAATAAACGATCTTTGCACACCGATTGTATACGGCTCAGCAAAGGTGGCAGCTTATCATCGTAAAGCTTTAAATATTGAAAATTTTAGTTTGAATATCATCAGCGATGCAGAGAAGGCCAATCCCAAAAGACCCAATATTATTAACTGTCTGGATGAGAATATACGGGTAGAGTTGGGTAAATCAACCTCCCTGGCCGGAGAAGCTTCACTGATGGCATTGGAACGTGCTGTAGATGACCTTAAAGAAGGAAAAATTGATGTTCTTGTCACAGCGCCAATCAACAAAGATAATATTCAATCAGAAAATTTCAGTTTCCCGGGACATACAGAATACCTGGCACAGAATTTCAGTGGAAAAGAGGTGCTCATGCTGATGGTAAGCGACAGAATGAGAGTGGGTGTAGTTACAGGTCATATCCCAATCAAAGATGTAGCAGATAACCTTACCCAGGAAAAAATCCTGAACAAACTTAAATTACTGAATGACACATTAATCAAAGATTTCAAAATCAGGAAACCAAAAATCGCGGTATTCGGGCTTAATCCCCATGCCAGTGACGGTGGAGTAATTGGGGATGAGGAAAATTCAATTATCATACCAGCAATTGATCGTGCCAAAGAAGAAAACATTTTAGCATTCGGCCCCTATCCGGCGGACGGATTTTTTGGATCTGATAATCTGACTAAATTCGATGCGATATTGGCCATGTATCATGACCAGGGGTTAGGGCCATTTAAAACCCTGGCATTCGATGAGGGCGTGAATTTTACAGCCGGACTGGATATTATCAGAACTTCTCCCGCTCATGGTACTGCTTATGAATTAGCAGGTCTGAATAAGGCTTCGGAGAAATCATTTCGAAACGCTTTATACCTGGCTATTGATATATACAAAAACCGCTCTGAGTATAAGAAAAACTCTTCTAATCCGCTGGAATCTACGGATAAGTCAAATGTATAATAAATTGCTGTTTGATAATCAATATTTATAGATTAAAACTCATTGATCAGGAGGGCAGCGTAGCGAGAACAATACACTGAACGGGGTTTGTGTTTTTCTGGGTGGTGCTCTTGAAATTAGAGGCCAGGGGCCTTGGGTGGAACATCATAGACTGGAGACTAAGGAGCCCGGTTTTTATGCTTTAGTGCCATAAAAAAAGCTCCCTCTTTGCAGAAGGAGCTTGTATTTATCTTGAGGGTAAAATATGAAAGATAAATTATTCAAGTGTCTTCTTTACTTCTACTTCTTTAAATCCTTCAATGGTATCACCTACTTTGATATCGTTATAACTCCTAATATTGAGGCCGCATTCGTAGCCATCTTTCACCTCTTTTACGTCGTCTTTAAAACGTTTAAGTGTATCCAGCTCACCGGTGAAAATTACAATACCATCACGGATAACCCGTACCTTGGATTTTCTCTCTAATTTCCCGTCTCTAACAATACAACCGGCAATAGTACCCACTTTCTTAATTTTAAACGTTTCTTTTACTTCAGCAGTACCTGTTATCTCTTCTTTTATATCCGGTGAAAGCATACCTTCCATGGCATCTTTCATATCATTTATTGCATCGTAAATAACAGAATAGAGACGAATATCAATTTGCTCTTTGCTTGCAATTTTCTTGGCGCTGGCAGAAGGTCTTACCTGGAAGCCAATAATTACAGCATTGGAAGCAGCAGCCAGAAGAATATCCGATTCAGTAATTTGTCCTACACCTTTGTGAATGATGTTCACCTGAATTTCTTCTGTACTCAGTTTATAGAAAGCATCTGCCAAAGCTTCAACGGAACCATCTACATCCCCCTTAACCACCAGGTTAATCTCTTTAAAGTTACCAATGGCAATTCTTCGGCCAATTTCATCAAGCGTGATGTGTTTCTGGGTCCTCATGGCTTGCTCCCGCTCCAGTTGTCCACGTTTTGTGGCAATTTCTTTGGCCTCTTTCTCGGTGTCCATTACATTGAATTTATC
>CAZWHH010000120.1:0-7315 GCA_964633615.1 uncultured Bacteroidales bacterium
AGTCTTTTACTTCTTCCAGCGAGGGATTCGTGAGGCCCAATTTATGTTTTTTATTTATACCGCAAATGGTGTTATGTAGTTTTCCGGGTTTGGCTTCTTTTAGTTTGTCAATGGTCAGGTATCCTGATTTTTGAATAACCTGAACCCATTCTTCCGGAATACCCATTTCGGTGAATTTTTCAACCGGATCTCTTTGATCTTTTTGTTCCGGTCGCATTTGTGGGAAGAATAAGACATCTTGAATGGAATGTGAGTTCGTCATGATCATGGTTAGTCTGTCAATACCTATACCAAGCCCGGCTGTGGGCGGCATTCCATATTCTATAGCTTTCAGGAAGTCCTCGTCCATCATCATCGCTTCTTCATCTCCCCGTTTCCCAAGCATCAATTGTTCCTCGAAACGATTACGCTGATCAACAGGGTCGTTAAGCTCTGAATAAGCGTTGCATATTTCTTTGCCATTACAGATGGCTTCGAAACGTTCTACAAGTCCTTCTTTCGATCGATGTTTCTTAGCCAGCGGACTCATCTCAATCGGATAATCTGTAATAAAGGTTGGTTGTATGAGTTTGGGTTCACATGTTTCTCCGAAGATTTCATCAATCAGTTTTCCTTTTCCCATGCTTTCATCTACTTCCACTTTTAGTTTCTGAGCGGTTTCGTGAAGCTCTTTTTCATCCATCTCAGAAATGTCGATGCCTGTGTATTCCTGAATGGCTTCGTACATTGTATAGCGTTTCCATGGCCTTTTAAAGTCAATGGTTTTTCCATCCACCTTCAGTTGGGTTGTTCCGTGAATATCCAGGGCGATTTTTTCAACCATTTCTTCTACCCGATCCATCATCCAGTTATAATCTTTGTAGGCAACATAAAGTTCCATCTGGGTAAACTCAGGATTGTGATACCGGTCCATCCCTTCGTTTCTGAAGTCTTTTGCAAATTCAAAAACACCTTCAAAACCTCCGACAATAAGTCTTTTTAAGTATAATTCGTTTGCAATACGAAGGTAAAGGGTTCTGTCCAGCTTGTTGTGATGGGTTTTAAATGGTTTGGCTGCAGCCCCTCCATAAACTGGTTGTAAAATGGGAGTTTCAACTTCCAGATAGCCCTGCTCAATGAGGTAAGAGCGCATTGAATTTATGAGTCTGAATCTTTGTTCAAAAATTTTTCTTGATTCGCGGTTCACGATCAGGTCCAGGTATCTTTGGCGATATCTTTGTTCAGGATCGCTGAAAGCATCATATACTTTCCCGTCTTTTTCCTTTACAATGGGCAGAGGGCGCAGCGATTTGCTCAGCACCCTGAATTCTTTTACATTAACAGAAATCTCGCCTACTTTGGTCACAAATACTTCACCCTTAACACCGATGATGTCTCCAATATCAAGCAATTTTTTAAATACAGTGTTGTAAGCTGTTTTGTCCTCGTCAGGGCAGATGTTGTCTCTTTTGAAATAGAGCTGAATGCTTCCTTTTTCATCCTGCAGTTCTGCAAAGGAAGCACTGCCCATGATCCTTCTGTTCATCAGTCTTCCTGCAAGTGAAACCGACTGAAGATTTTTCTTTTCAGGATCATAGTTTTCTTTTATATCTTCGGAATATGTATTAATCTCATATTTTTCTGCCGGATAAGGCTCGTAACCTAATTTTCTTAACTCTTCAAGTGATTTTCTCCTTTGTATTTCCTGTTCACTCAATTCAATCAGCATATTATGTAAATTTAAATTTTTTGCAAAGATAGAATTTTTCCTTGTCAGATGTATTGAATTGATGTAAAATTAGTTCTAACTGGGTTGTTTTTTGCAAACTAATGATTTCTGGTTGTTGATACCTGTGGAAATTTTTGTGCTGTCTTTCCAGATATAAAAGTTGTTTATTTATTTGAGGGATGCCATAAAAATGGCTATTCATTATAACAGGAAAGATAGCAAATGGCATATTTTAAGTAAATCTTATACATGAAATGCATTAATTGGTAAGTATAGTTTTACTTCTGTACCCGTTGGATTCTGAAATTCATCATAATGATCTATGATTTCATATCTTATTTTTTTCTTTGTCAGTTTATTAATTAGTTCAAATAATTGATTGGTAACTTTCTGTCCTTGTCCTGCGCCAATGGTTTTCTCCTCTTTCGCGGCTTTTCTGCCTACTCCATTATCTTTAATGCTTACAATGATTTCGTTATTTTTTTCTTTAAAAGCTATATTTACACGCCCTCCTTCCGGTTTGTTATTTATACCATGTTTAATTGAATTTTCCACAAAACTTTGTATAAGCATTTTTGGAATTCGAATGTTTTTGTTAACAGAGCTTTGAACATCTATAGAAAAATCAAATCGGTTATTTAGTCTTAACTTTTGAATTTCACAGTAATTTTTCAAAAATTTTATTTCCTCATCGATGGTTTTCATAAATACTTCATGATCCTCTAATACCGATCGTAGCAAATACGTCAATTTAAGAAGGTAATCATAGGCCAGTTCTTTATCATCATTCATGATATGAGCTCCAATACTGGATACTACGTTAAATGTAAAATGAGGGTCAAATTGTTTAATAAGTTGATTTAGTTGTAGTTTTGTATAGTATTGCTGATTCATTATTTGCTCTTCTTTTTTTCTGGCTTTGTTTTTCAAATAAAAATATGTGAGAAGAATAATAGAGCCGGTAAATAAAACAAAAATGAGAATTTTAAAAGCAAGCGTTTGCCAAAATGCAGGTTTAATGATAATAAACAATTTTGTTGGTTCATCTGTCCACTTACCATCGCTGTTACTGGCATGTAAATTAAAGGTATAATCGCCAGGTTCTAAATTTTGAAATTCAACCATTCGATCAGTCAAGGCTTGTGTCCATTTATTTTTATTACCCGAAAGTTTATATTTGTATCTTACTTCCTTTGGATTTTTTGTTGAAATAGCTGTAAAATTGATTCGGAATGTATTGCTTTTGTGACTTAGAATTAATCTATCTACTAAGACTTTATCATAATTATTAATAGATTTTTTAGTCTCCCAATTGAGTGAATCATTTAATACATCCACTGATTTCAAATATACCAAAGGTGCTTTTTTATTTTTGTCTAACTTTTCAGGGTTAAATCGAACTACTGAGTTGCTGGTATTAATCCAGAAATATCCCTTGCTATCCTTTAATATCCCGTTTTGTTTGCACTCCAGTCCTATATAGCCATCGTTTTTGTTAATTATCCTATAATAATCTGCATCCCCATTGTATAGTTTATTAAGGTCAATGATAACCAAGTCTCTTATCCTTCCCACAAGAACTTGATTTTGATCCATGACTTTTACAAATTTAACTACATCATGTATTTCACGGGGCAATACATGAGTGAAGGAATCCTTTTCATAGTTATAATAGAAAAGGCCTTCAAAACCACCTAACCAAATATTACCTGTACTGTCAATATCTGTGGTAATACCTCTTTTTATAGGAACCTTATCCTGATCAAAGTAATAAAAATTATTCCCATCGAACCGGAGGACGGTATTTTCTGTTACCAACCAGTAATACCCCTTTTTATCATATGTAATGTCCATAACATAACCGTCTTTACCAGGGATAAGATTTTTGTATTGCTTTACCTGACCATTTTGATTAAAATACAATCCTTTGCTTGTTCCGACCAGGATTTCATTCTTTTCGGTATTTTCATATACAACTTCTGTTTGTCCCCTGACCCATTTCACATCTGAAAAATTTTTACCATCCCATTGTATAACTCCAGAATTGCTTGGGAAAAAAATAGTGCCATTCGAAAGTTTTTCAGCACCTATATACAACGGTTCGTTTCTAACCTTAAAAATTTCATTTCGATCATGTATTTTATCCCCATCATACATTTGTAATCCTTTTTTAAAGGAAGCAAACCAAATATTTCCATAATTATCTTCCACCACAGACCATATGTTTTTATTTAGACCATGTGCAGGGGTAAAATTCAAAAAGGCTTCTGAATAATATTTATAAAGTCCGCCTTCCGACCCTAGCCATAGTACACTGTCTCTATCTGTTAAAAATGCATTAAAATATTCATGCTCTTTATTTAGTTTAACCACTTTATGCTTATTAAGCAAATAGAAACAACCATCTTTTCTGGTATAATCTCTGGGGGATATGAGGATGTTTTTTTCAGTAATGGATTCAAGTTTATCCATATCCTTTTCAACAGGGCTGTATAATGAATAAAAATTTTTATAATACCTAGCTAGTGAGGTCTTATTTTTTATGGTATAGCCAGGTGTAATATCAGTTAATTTGTCTTGATCCCATCTATAAAACTTATTCCTTGTATTTAGTACAATCCCGGTTTTGTTCTTAGCTTTTTGAAAATTTTTAATTTTCAGGGAATCAATGATAGGATTAACTTTTGAGTGGTTGATATAATTGCCATCCTTAAAACTAATTAAATCAACACTGTTCTTATTTTTGCTTCTAAACCATAAATATCCATCAATACATTTTAATGGAAAAATATATCGGTTTTCATGAACAATATTTTCAGGAGGATAAAATTTAAATTGATTTCCAGTAAATTTGGAAATTCCCGATTTACTTATGACCCATATTGTTCCATTCAAATCCTCAATAACGCCCGTAACAATTCTATCCGGAAGCCCATCTTTATTCGTATAGTTTATAAATTTCATTCCATCAAACCGGGAAATTCCATTTTTGGTAATTACCCATATAAAACCTTTGCTATCCTGGTAAATATCCATAACCTGGGTTTGAGGAAGACCATCGGCTATGGTATATTTTTTATAAGTAAGTTCCTGGGACTGAACAAAATTATTTAAAATCAAATGTATTATTATTACAAATAAGATATTCTTCATAAGAAACTAACAGTAAATGATTTAAGCAAGAACTACACAATATAAATATCTGAAAATTAGCAGAACAACCATTGGATTTTCATCAGCCCATTAATTTACAGCATATTAATCGATTTGTTATTATAAAATAATTTTAAGGAAAAAACAATGTCTTATGTAAAAATAGCAATTTAAGTTTGATTTTAAATATTAATTTTTGAAATGTGTTTGGAAGAAATGACAGAAGAAAGATTTCTTAAAGCATATCATGTTTTTTTATCATTAATTACCTGCGATTTCAGGTTCCCATACTCATCAAAAGCAAAGCGGTTGGCTATTATAATCGTGAGTACCACACTGATTAATGTAGCGGAAAATATGGCCAGCATCAGCATGATCTGATATTTAATGGCCACTCCCGGGCTTGAACCACCCAGGATCTGACCTGTCATCATTCCCGGAAGTGATATTAAACCGATTACAGTAATGCTTGCTATCAATGGATTGAAAGAGGTTTTCAGGGCTTCTCTCATGAAAGGAGCCAGTGCTTCTGCGCGTGTTGCACCATTTGCAAGATAATATCTGTACCTGATCTTGTCGGTTTTTAATTTAAGATAAAAGGTGTTTAATCCCAGTACATTCGTCCTGAGGCAATTCCCCAGCAGGATTCCGCTGATTGGGATGAAATAACGGGCATCAAAAAAGTAATCCAGCCGGATGATAACTCCTAAAAAGTAAGCATCAATAAGCACAAGGCTAATAATTAAAGAAATGATTAAAGGAATAATGAAAATTTTTAACGACAGATAAGCCCTCCGTATAATAGTAAAAGCGGCGATTATTACCATAATTATCCACCATAAAGAATTGATCCACGCCTTGTTGTATTCGAATAAAAGTTCAAGATAGAGTCCTACAATAAGGAGCTGTACTGTCATCCTGGCTACAGCAATTAAGCTTTCTTTAACCAGTCCGGTTTTGTAGTAATAAAAAATCAGAACAGGGATAAGAATTAACAGATATCCCAGAAACAGATTCAGGTAGTTTATGTCAAGCGTTTTTTCCATGGTTATCCAGGTTAAAAATCCGATCTGAGTTTTCGATCCAGGTTTTATTGTGTGAAGTGGCCAGGATGGTTTTATTTTCTTGTTTAAATATGCATCTGATTACTTTGCTTATTGATTTTTCGTCTAATGCGGATGTGGGTTCGTCTAGTAAAACAAGAGGTTTGTTTAACAATATAGCTGATGCAATAGCAATACGTTGTTTTTGTCCGCCGGAAATTTCGTCCGTGTTTTTCCTGAGCAATCCCTCTTCAAGTCCCAGTGCAGAAAAGGTTTCTTCAACTATTTTCTCCCCGGGTTTTTGATCATAATTGACCTTAAACTGAAAAGGGGTGAAGAATAATTCTTTGACTGAGGTTCCCGGCATATAAATTTCCTGGGGCACGAAAGCAGTCATAGACCTTATTTTATTTATGTTTTCTGCATTTAATTTTTCCCCGTTAATGAGAATATCCCCTTTTTCATAAGGTATAAAGCCGAGGATGGCATGTAGTAAAGAAGTTTTTCCAGTTCCCGATTCTCCAGCTACAACAGCTTTTTCGTTTTTTTCAATCGACAACGAAAGGCTTTGAAGAATTGGCTTCCCATTGAATGTTAATTGCAAATTATTTATTTCAATCATCCGGATTTTTTATTTTTACAGATATAAAATATCTTATATTTGATTAATATTCCTGCTGATTCAGGTTAACGCTTCTATTGCTTTCAGGATCAAAACTATTGAATATTCCTGAATAATTAATAAGATATTGCAAAATAATATAGACCTATGGCAAGAACAATCATATTGGGCATATATTTTTTTATACTAATGATCTTTACCCTGGTCCTTTATATATCTTACGGCGTGGTTTACTTTTTTTCAAAAAAAACAGCCCGTAAATATTTGTTTTTGCTTATTCATTACTGGTCCAGACATTTTCTAAGTATTTCGGGAATAAAAATTTATGTGAAAGGGATTGAAAATCTCCCTGGAACTGATAAGATTTGTTTGGTCAGTAACCATCAAAGTTATCTTGATATTCCGGTTCTGCTAGCTGTAGTTCCAAGGCTTTTGGGATTTGTAGCTAAAAGAGAGCTGGCTAAACTGCCTGTATTGAATTTATGGATGCATGCCATGGATTGTGTACTTATTAATCGAGCCAATTCTTCTTCTGCTATCGGAAAAATAAAAAATAGAATACAGAGAGCAGAACAGAAGGGGAGACCCCTTGTGTTATTTCCTGAAGGAACCAGAAGTAAGGGCAAAAAACTTGGACGGTTTAAATCCGGGGGGCTGCATTTGGTGATTGGTTCTGGTCTGGTGATTTTGCCTGTCTCGGTAAACGGCACCTATCCTTTACTGGAAAAAGAAGGTAAGCTAAAAAAAGGGAGAGTGACTGTGCAAATACATCCACCGGTTGATAAAGAA
>CAZWHH010000121.1:0-7288 GCA_964633615.1 uncultured Bacteroidales bacterium
TGTTTTTTTGAAAAAGAAAATGAGATAGATTATCAATAAAAGCAATACAGCAGAACTAATGATGATATAAAAGATTTTACTTTGCCAGATTTCTGCTGTGATCAGTTGGTTATCAATCTCTATACCTAATATCCAATTCCAGGGTTCGTATTTGCTGGTAAAAATATATTTTGTTTCAAATTTGTTTTTATTTTTTTTGGTTGGCATGGATTGTTTCAGGAAAAGAAACTTTTTATCCTGAAGAGAATCGATGATATTTTTAAAAATAAAGTCACCTTTTTTGTTTTGGAATCCATATAAGCTTCTCTTTTCTAATTTTATATCAGGGTGGAGGAGCATGAAGGAATTCTGATTCATTAACCAGTAATCTTCCCCTGCCCTGGAATGCTTGATGGAATTATTGATGACTTCTTTTATATTTTTTTGAGCTTTGTTTAATTCAATGATGTCGTTTTGGACTAAATTATTATATTGATTGGCTATTTCCCATACTTTAGCAGAGACTTTTTCATAGGCATTTTTATATTGGTTGATTGTTTGCTTTTTTTGATATTGAAGCGATAAGAACCCCGAGGTAATGATGAGAGCTATTAATAAAATTATAAAATACAGGCTTACTTTGTGATTGGATATTTTATTTTTTCTATCTGACATTTTTATCGCTTAATGTAGGTTTTGTAAAATTAATAATTATACTCAAAAATTCAAATTGTTTGTATAAACTTCTAGTATGTTAGTCAATGTAAATATGTATTTATAGGTTCAGTCCTTATTTGTATAAAAATGCTACTAATTAAGGGTAGCTTTCAGTATGTTTTAAAGAACTTAGTTAATTAATTATATGAACGGTTAAATTTTGTTGATTAACGCAAGGCTGAACCTTTTTCTATTACTTTTGTGATTTTATAAATATCTGTCTTATAGATTAATATAATTGTTTAGAATTTATTTAAATAGGATTTAATTGTGATGAATTATTTGCTATTTATTCGGTTACCCTCTATATTTATTAATCAATAATTTTATTTTTTAAATGGCTTTTTCTCCTTGTCATTTAATTTATGTTCGTATTTCATTTTAATCTATAAATTAGTATGCAATGAAAAAAACAATATTTCTACTGTCCTTTCTTATCATAGGATTAATTTCGCAGTCTCAGAATATTACAGTAACTGATAGTGCAAGTTATGAGGCTGATGCATCAGCGATGCTGGATGTAATGTCTTCCACAAAAGGGATGTTAGTCCCCAGGTTAACTACTTCTCAAAGGCTATCAATCTTAAATCCTGCAAAAGGCTTGTTGGTATATGACGAAAATTATAATGGATTTTTTTATTATAATGGGATAGAATGGTTGAGCCTTTCTTCTGTAAATACAAGTCCGGGAGACGATGGTGCGCTTTTTCATGTTTTAAATACAAATGGAGACACAGTTTTTGCTGTCTATAATGATGGAGTAGAAGTTACCGTTCCTGATAACCAAAAAGGCCCAATCGGAGGTTTTGCCGTGAGTGGAAGAAATACCAATAAAGGATCTACAGAAAGGGTTTTTTATGCCACCCCTGATAGCACACGAGTGTATGTAAATGAAGGTCTTAAAGGCCCAATTGGAGGTTTTGCCGTTAGCGGGAGAAATACTTCAAAAGGTGTTTTGGAAGATCTTTTTTTAAGTACTCCGGATAGCACCAGGATTTATGTGAATCAGTCTGCTAAGGGCCCGATTGGTGGCTTTGCAGTAAGCGGCAGGAATACTTCTAAAGGAACCACCGATTTTATGAATTTAACCCCCGATAATTATTTTATTGGACAGGGAGCAGGTAGTTCTATTACTTCTGGTCTTTTTAACTCTTTTATTGGTTATGAGGCTGGATTGACCGATAGTTCAGGAACAAAGAATATTTTTGTGGGTTATCAGAGTGGCAGGAGCAATACAGACGGAAGCTTCAACACCTTTCTTGGAACAGAAAGTGGTAAAACCAATACCACTGGTTATGCAAACACTTATATCGGTGAGAATGCCGGGAGAGATATTTTAGATGGCATTCAGAATACATTTGTTGGCTGTTCTTCCGGAGAAGAAGTTTTAGCAGGTAATAACAATGTATTCATGGGATATAACTCCGGGAAATACCATTTTTCCGGGGATAATAACATATATATAGGTAATGATGCAGGTAGTGGAGATGGCATAAACAATGAAACAGGTGCGAATAATGTGTACCTTGGAACGCGCAGCGGAAAAAACAACCAGGGCGGCTCTTATAATGTTTTTCTTGGTTTTGAAAGTGGTATTTTAAATACAACAGGAGAGTATAATTTGTTTCTTGGCTACCAGAGTGGACATAGCAATACCTCAGCCAGTTTTAATACTTTTTTGGGTTATGAAAGTGGTCTCTCCAATGAGGATGGTCAGTACAATACGTTTCTTGGGTATAGGTCAGGAAAAGATAATACTTCAGGTATTTCAAATACCTTTCTTGGGCATGGAGCAGGTTACAGTAATACAACCGGAGGTCAGAACGTGTTTATTGGTGCTGCAGCTGGTCTTTATCACACAGAGGGAGGAAGTAATGTAAGTATTGGTTATGAAGCTGGTAGAGGAGACAGCGGGGGCGAAACCGGAGATTATAATATTTTTATTGGAAGGGGAGCTGGATATTCTGCAACAACTGGAATTAGTAATGTTATGCTTGGGTATTACACTGGTTACAATACAGAAAACGGAGAAAGTAATGTTTTCCTGGGAACACAGGCAGGTTATAGCAATACATACGGAGATAAAAATGTGTACCTGGGAAATTATGCAGGTCGTTCAGGAAGCGGCAGCCAGAATGTTATTATTGGTGATCATGCCGGTTATGCAAATACTACAAGCCAGAATGTTTTTGTTGGTGAAAGAGCAGGAGAAAGTAATACTTCCGGGAGTAGAAATGTATTTATGGGGTTTGGTACTGGTCAGGAAAATATTACAGGTTGGCAAAATACTTATATAGGAAGCCAAAGCGGAATGAATAACCAGGGAGATTTTAATACGTTTCTGGGATATTGGTCTGGTGGTGAAAATATAAATGGAAATAATAATGTTTTCCTTGGCAGAAGATCCGGTCAAAATACTGATGGATCCGATAACGTTTATGTTGGCCATAAGGCTGGCGAAGGTCATATAGGTGATGGCAATGTAATAATTGGGAATGAAGCAGGTACTTATAGGTCTGGTTCTAATCAACTCATAATTGCCAACTCTGATACAACCCAATTAGTTTATGGTGAGTTTAATAATTCACTTCTTCGGGTTGACGGAAGTTTGGGAGTGGGTAAAAATCCCACCGAAAATCTTGATGTGGATGGTAAAACCAAAACAATAAATTTTCAAATGACCTCTGGTGCAACCGATGGCTATGTATTGAAATCGGATGCATCAGGAAATGCCGTTTGGTCTGATCCGTATGATGATGATTGGACTGTTTCAGGAACAGATGTTTATTATAATGAGGGTCAGGTTGGTATAGGTACAATTTCTCCGGCTGCCGCTTTACATATAAAACAGTCCGGGACAAATATCTCATCTGGCATTCGCTTAGAAACCTCCCAGGCTACTGCTGAGGACTGGTATTTTTACATGAATGGCAGTGACAATCTTATTTTTAGAAATGACGCAAACGATCTTATCGGCTTAAACGAAACAGGATATATGGGGATTGGAACAATCACTCCCTCTAATCAATTAACTGTTGAAACAGACCATATGAGTGGTTACGCAGCTAATTTTTTTAACGACGGAAATACTACATCGCGGTATGGCCTCAAAATACAGGGAGGAACTGATGATGCAAGTGGAGATAATCACTTAATAAGTTTTTATGATGGTGACGGTACTTATCATGGAGCATTGTCTATTAATAATTCTAATGTGGAAATCGTACAAGGTTCAGACAAGAGACTGAAAGCAGGAATTGTAAATACAGCCGTTTCCGGACTCAATATAATCAAAAAGTTGAGTGTGGTTGATTTTCGATTCAAAGAAAGCAATTATTCTCATACAGGTTTTATTGCACAGGAGGTTCAAAAGGTTTATCCAAACATGGTAACAGTAAGCCCGGAGAATAATATGCTGGGAATAAAACCACTGCAGCTTATTCCTGTGCTTACAAAAGCGATACAGGAACAGGAACAAGAAATTGAAGAACTTAAAGATCAATTAATTCAAAGTAAAAAAGAGATTGACTCTCTAAAAAAGCAAATTGGCGGAGAGAGTGAAGATATACACCAGAGTCCAACATCTGCAAAGGAAGTTGATGCTAAGTATGATCTCTTAGATCAGAGATTGAAGGAAATTCAAAAAAGACTGAATGAAATTGAAAATCAGTAAACCAAAAAAATATGA
This sequence comes from uncultured Bacteroidales bacterium, assembly GCA_964633615.1. Classification (GTDB taxonomy): domain Bacteria; phylum Bacteroidota; class Bacteroidia; order Bacteroidales; family UBA12077; genus JAGXLC01. The sequence continues at coordinate 4,385 of CAZWHH010000121.1, forward strand.
AATTATTTATTGAAAAAATTTGGAGGGGCTGTTTTATTCTACTTTTTGTGTATTTAATGACATCCAATTTAGAAGCACAAAATGTTGCAGTAACCGACAGCGCTACTTACGAAGCTGATGCATCTGCTATGCTCGATGTTCAGGCTTCTGACAAAGGAATGCTCATTCCACGGTTAACTTCTTCACAAAGATTATCCATTGCTAATCCGGCGAACGGACTATTGGTATACGATGAAAATTATAAAGGGTTCTTTTTCTTCAATGGTATTGAATGGCTGAGTCTTTCTTCAATGAATGCAACAGCTGGTTCTGATGAAGCGTTGTTTCATGTTTTAAATACCAATGGAGATACTGTTTTTGCTGTTTATAATGACGGAGTGGAAGTTACTGTTTCCAATAATGCAAAAGGTCCTATTGGTGGATTTGCTGTAAGTGGAAGAAATACTATAAAAGGGACCAAAGAAAATGTATTTTTTACCACTCCCGACAGTACAAGAGTTTTTATAAACCAGGGTGCTAAAGGACCTATTGGAGGCTTTGCCGTAAGCGGGAGAAATACCTCAAAAGGAACTGTGGATGATATGTTTTTAACTACAGCTGATAGTACCCGGGTTTTTGTCAACCAGACAGCCAAAGGACCGGTCGGTGGATTTGCAGTGAGTGGAAGAAATTCAGCAAAAGGAACAACTACAGATTTTATGAACCTTACAGCCGATAACTATTTTATTGGTTTTGAGGCAGGAATAAATACTACACCTTCCTCAACTTCCGACCAGGGTAAATTTAACTCTTTTCTGGGTTATCAGGCAGGTAAACAGAATTTAAAAGGGTACAGAAATATTTTACTCGGATATAATGCAGGAATGAATATAACAGAAGCCTACGATAATATTTTTATCGGATATAAAGCAGGGATGAATGTAGATACTGCTCATAATAATGTTTTTCTTGGTACAAATGTAGGCTTGGATTCCCAGGGTTGGAGTAACATATTCATAGGAGATTCCTCTGGGTATTCAAATATTGGCGGATACGACAATGTTTTTATGGGTTACGCTGCAGGAAAAATGAATCAATCGGGTCACCATAACGTGTTTATTGGATCGAATGTAGCTAAAAATAATACGGGAGGTTTTGACAATGTGATGCTCGGCGCCAATGCAGGGCTGAATAATACCGAAGGTTCAAGCAATGTTTTTATTGGTGACCGTGCAGGAACAGGAAATACGGAGGCCTCACATAACGTATATATTGGCAATCTGGCTGCTTTTAACAGCTCCACAGGTGACGATAACATAGTTATTGGTTTTGAGGCAGGAAAGGATAACAATTCGAATAATAATGTAATACTTGGTAAACAAGCAGCAATGAAAAAAACATCCGGTGATAACAATATTATTATTGGTGAACAAGCTGCCAGAGATGCTACCGGAGGATATAACAATATCATGTTAGGACAATCAGCTGGATTGGTTGGCCAAACGGCTCATAATAACATTTTTATCGGAAATAATAGTGGCAGGGATCACAAGAATGGTTATTACAATATTTTTATTGGAGAAAATTCTGGACAAGCTGATACCAGCGGATTTGAGAATATTTATATAGGCTTTAACAGCGGGAGAGACTGTATTGATGGAGCCGGAAATGTTTTTTTGGGAAGTTTTACAGGAATGTACACAGTAGATGGCTTCTATAATACTTTTATAGGTAAAACTGCCGGTTATCATAATATTGGAGGGATAAGCAATACTTTCGTAGGTTATTCAAGTGGATCAGCTAATACAAGCGGTGTTTACAATACTTATCTTGGGAGTATGGCTGGAATTGCCAACAAAACAGGAAATAATAACACTATAATTGGCCGGCAGGCTGCCAGATATGATACCCTCGGACATGATAATACCATGCTGGGAGCTCGTGCTGGTTTTAATTTACAGGAAGGATCCGGAAACGTTTTTATAGGATATAGGGCTGGTTACAATGAAATGGGCTCGGATAAACTTTATATTACCAATTCTTCTGATGATGAAACGCAAGCCTTAATATATGGAGAATTTAGTTTTCCCCAAATACTACGCATTAATGGTAATGTAGGTATTGATAAAGCTCCTGCCGAAAAGCTTGATGTAGAGGGCAAAACTAAAACAATTGGTTTTCAGCTAACAGGAGGAGCTTTCCCCGGATATGTATTAGAATCCGATGCAAGTGGAAATGGAACCTGGGTTAATCCCCAATACTATTGGCAAGACAATACTACTTACTTATCTCCCGGGAATAATTGGAGTGTTAGTAATTCAAACATCCATTTTTATGGTTCAGGCGAAATATATGGAATGAGTGTAGTTGAAAGCTCCAGTGATGCCGGAGCATATGCAATTTTAGGAGATAATAGTTACCAGGGCTGTTTTGCTGAGCTTGGAAGCGGTAGATATAACGGGGTTGGAATTTATGCTGAAGCAGATGGCTCGGATGAAAGTGCGATATACGGTTACAATGCAAGTTCAGCTGGTTGGGCCGGTTATTTTGACGGTAACTTGAATGTGACCGGTAACGCAGAAATGCCAGGCGTGTACGGAGATAATGTGGGATCCACCTGGAGCTATCTGAAAATAAGCTCTTCAGGAGTGATTGGTACGGTTACTTCCAAATTGAATAGGGTCAATACTACCCAACTTGAAGATGCTACATGGATATATAATCTTGAACCGGTTCAATATAGTTTCAAGGACGACTTTAAAACTACCTATTATGGTTTTGATCCTGACAAAACAAAAAATGTAAATTCTGACCTGGTGAATTTTAATGACAAAAGTGAAGCTGTTGATGTCAAAAGAATGGAACTTATCCCCGCTTTGGTAAAAATTATTCAACAACAAAAGAATGAGTTGGATCAGATGAATG
>CAZWHH010000122.1:0-7261 GCA_964633615.1 uncultured Bacteroidales bacterium
AAATTACAACCTCTTTTAAAAAATTTAAGACTTTTTGGTCTTTTTAGACAGCCTCATGTTAGAAAATTCTAATCTATTACAACAAAATCAGGTCAGCTGGAAAATTAAAAATAACCTCCCAAACCCGGTAGGGTTTGAACGTTTATAGCTTACGAAATGTAGAAAAGAACCCGACTCCGGGAGGAGTCGTACCGTGGTATCCCCTCCAACAAAAATTTCGGATGAAACAATGTGCGATTCCTCCGGAATCGGGGTCGCGCGGTCGTTGGCGTTCCTATAAATGTGGGATGCCTCCGGCATCCTGCCGTTAGAAAAACATATCAATCCTAATCGAAAATTTTTTTTGAAAAATAAAACCTACCCTTGAAACTCCAAGGATTGAATGTATATATAAAATAAAAAGAGAAGAGAGCAGAACCTCCCAAACCCGGCAGGGTTTGAACATTTATAGGTCGCAAAAAGCAGAAAGGAAACCGACTCCGGAGGAGCCGAACATGCTTTCTCGCAGTGGTTTCGTAATTCTGTTTATATCGGTCCCTTTAGCTGATAAGGCTGTAGGCTCGACCCGTTCGTATGCGGTTGCGTTTGGTGTGTGTCCGCTTGCTTCTGTGGATGTGCTTTGGTAAAGTGTTTCCCTGCTACTGTGATTGTTCTTATTGCTGCCTGGGAGCACAAAACCAAAAAAATCAAGCGTAAACAAGGAGCAATTCTTTCTTTTTAGAAAGTTTGTTTCAGTGAACAAGATTTGTTTCCACGTGGAACAACTTCTTTTTGACCTATAAATACAGGAATTTCACAATAAAAACTAAACCACAATATATTCTGGTCTTACCTCTTTAAAATTTCAAACACTTGTTTAAACCTAATTAATTTATTTACGTATAAATGACCAAACCCCAAAAAATTGACCTTATGGAAAAAGTATTACTTGATGAAGATTATGCCAAAGTGATCTATCTTCCTGAAACAAAAGTGGGAAAGGTTCAGTGGAAAAGAAAACCGGATGAGGAAGAATATAAAATACCCTTTCTTAAATTACTGGATTTTGGGAAGCACACTCAAATTGATAATTTCCTGTCGGATATTCGAAATCAGGGAGTGGTTTCTCCTAAAGTGAGAAAATGGTTTGAAACAGTAGCTTTGCCAACAGCTATTGATGATTGCAAATTGAAACGTGCTGCCACCATTTTTGACGGCAACATCTTTAGAAAATACTACCTGGACATGCTGATCAAAGCCTCCGGTAAGTTTAAACTCCCGCTTAAAACATTTAACTCTGAAGAGAAAGCGATGGAGTGGTTTAAAAAAGAGATGGAGAAACAGGAAGTCTGAGAGAAAAATACCTGGCTGAAGTTTATATAAAAGAAGTTGAGGAGAGTGTTAAATTGTTCTATTATTCACTTCGTTCATGAAGATGTACGTTGTTATATGGTTGAATTATTAAATTGCTCTATTGTTAAATTGTTACTCAATGGTTACTCAGTAGTCATTGGTTTGTCACTCAATTGTCATGTGATTGTTTTGCCAGAATTATCCAAAATTTATCAGCGAATTAATCGGCGCAATCGGCGAGAAATAATAATTTATGTAAATTGAGTTAATTAAGTTGTTTTATTATCACCTGGCCGCTTTTTTCGAACCAACCTTAAACTTTATTTCACACACTCTCCGTGCTCCCATTCTCATCGCTGCCTTCCACTGCTACTGTTCACCATATTGGGTACAAGCGGGGACGCTTGCGACAGTGTGAGGGTTAAATTGTTTCATGATTATGACACTTTTATAAAGCTGAACGTTGTTTGATTCATTGAAGAGCGCTGAAGGGGGCTTTTCTTATAATTAAAAATGAGCAGACGCCTGAACCGGTTTAGGGAATTTCATTTCTGGATTTGCTGTTTAAACGCCAGAGTTTCATCGGCAAGGATTCCGGTGATCCATTGTGCGGCGCTGTTTCAAAATCAACTGAATCCCTACAGGTAAACCTTATTTATTGAGACCTAACAGGTTTTGAGAACCAGTCAGGCTTGCAGGAAAAACAGAGGGTCCAAAACCCGGAAAGTTGAATTCTCTTTAGAAAGGTATGTGGCTGAAGGGAATTGCTATATAACTTTCCAACAAAATTTCTTCATTCGCCCTAAACTGAACAAGGTTTTACATTATTGTTTAAAATAGTCTTTGATCTTTTTGGCTTTATCGGAACCAATGATCTCTGCCAGTTCAGTTTCAGAAAGTTTTTTTACCCTGGCGGTAGTTTTGTGTTTTTCTAAAAGCTGCTGAATGGTTTTGGGTCCAACACCCGGTATCTTTTCCAGTTCAGTAGAAGTAAATTGCTGAGATCTTTTCTGGCGGTGAAATTCAATCCCGAACCGATGCGCTTCATCCCTCAGGTGTTGTATGATTTTCAGGGAAACCGATTGTTTGTCCAGGTATAACGGTACCGGATCGTTCACAAAAAAGATCTCTTCCAGCTTCTTAGCAATGCCGATTAGTGTAATCTGATCGTCGATTTCCAGTTCCTTTAAACTTTGAGCCGCAGCAGACAACTGTCCTTTCCCTCCGTCTATCACAACCAATTGGGGCAATGGGCTTCCTTCATTTAAAAGTCTTTTATAACGGCGAAAAACCACTTCCCGCATGGAAGCAAAATCATCGGGTCCTTCCACCGATTTAATATTAAAATGGCGGTATTCACTGTTGCTGGGTTTGCCATTCCGAAAAACCACGCATGCGGCTACAGGAAAAGAACCTTGTATATTCGAGTTATCGAAACATTCTATATGAACAGGGGTTTCTTTCATCTGCAAATCTTTTCTCAGTTTCTCCAGAGATTCTGCTTTGTCAAATTTCTTTTGAATCTTCTCCTTTTGTTTTTGCTTCTCAAATTTAAAATACTTTAAATTCCTTTGGGACAATTCAACCAACCGCTTTTTATCCCCTTGTTTCGGGATTGTAATTTTTACATTTTCCAACGGCAATTCTATTTTCTCCGGCAGTACAATTTCGGGGGCGAAACTTTGAAGTCTTTCACGTATATTAACAACTGCCCGCGGCATCAAGTCTTCAATGGTTTCATTCAGCTTCCTTTTCAATTCAATGGTATGCGACTGGACAATCCGGCCGGCAGAGACCTTTAAAAAATTGATATAATAACTGTTGTTATCTTTCAGCCAGGTAAATACATCAAGGTCTTTGATGCCTGGGTTCACCACAGTAGAACGGCTTTTATATTTTTCCAGCATCTGTATCTTCTCCTTAATCTGCTGCGCCTGTTCAAATTTATAGGTTTGAGAAAAATCACTCATCATTTCTTTAAGGTAATTAATCACCTCCTGGATATTGCCCTTCAAAATTTTTTTTACCTGCTGAATGGTCCGGTTATAATCCTCCTCGTCCTGATACCCTACACAGGGAGCCTTGCAGTTTCCAATGTGATATTCAAGACAGGGTTTGAATTTGCCCTTTTGGATATTTTCCTGCGAAAGATTATACTTGCATGTACGCAAGGGATATAGTTTCCTGATCAGGTCGGTTAGAATCCTCACCATGGCAGTAGATGTATAAGGTCCATAATAGAGTGAACCATCTTTTACCACGTTCCGGGCAACAAACACTCTGGGGAACGGTTCTTTTTTGATGCAGATCCATGGAAAAGTCTTGTCGTCTTTTAACTGGGCATTATATTTAGGCTGATATTTTTTGATCAGGTTATTTTCTAACAGGAGGGCTTCTGATTCATTATCGACAATAATATACTCCAGATCTCTGATCCGGGAAACCAACATCTGAATTTTGTTTGTGTCGTGTGCTTTTTTATTAAAATAACTACTGACTCGTTTTTTTAGGTTTTTCGCTTTCCCAATGTAAATAATCCTGCCTTCTGTATCATAAAACTGATATACTCCTGGTTTGTTTGGCAGGTGTTTGATTTTTTCTTTTATTTCGGACCGGGAAGCATTCATTCGGATGAAAATTATTTAAGGCTCCTGTTTTTAATAAATTGTGTTTTACAATTCCAGCTTTTTTATGTTTTAAAGCATATAACCCTCAAGTTTTTCTTATGCCTTTTGTCTGAAAGATACAGAGAAAGGTTTCTTTCTCAAAATTCATTTTGTTCCACGTGGAACTAAATATAAATTGCAGAATATATAATCATTCGACAAATAAATCAACATATTTAAACTGCTCCACATCAAACAAACCCTGGTCGGTAATCTTGAGTCTGGGAATAACGGGTAAAGCCATAAAGGCAAGAGTCATAAAGGGAGCATTCAGGCTGCACCCCATTTTTTGAACCATCCTGGTTAATTCAAGATGCCTGGCTGAGACTTTTTCAACAGGTTCATTCGTCATGAGACCCCCAATTTCCAGCGGAAGGCCTTGCACTTCTTCATCCCTTACGGCAACAATCCCTCCTTGCTGATCAATCAGTGTATTGAGCGCTTTAACAATTTCTTCATCGGTGCTTCCCACGGCAATTAAGTTATGACTGTCATGCGCGATGCTGCTGGCAAAGGCCCCTTCCTTTAATCCAAAATTTCTCACAAACCCGATGGAAGGTTTTGCAGGTTTGTAGCGATTATACGCAACAATTTTTAACAGGTCGTTCTCCGGATCAGACGAGACGAATTCTTTCCCCCGCTCCAGGTTTTCTGTCTCCTGTCCGGTATACAGCTGATTATCAAAGGCAATGATAGATCGTATGGAGCCGGACTTTTTAGACACCATAAGATCTTCAGCATGGAGTGGTTTTGCGTTCATTACATTAGGTGTCTGACCGGAGGAAATCTCAAAAAGGGTTTTTCCATCATGATAGATTTTTTCTCCTTCTATAAAAGTGGATATTATATTCCAGTCTTTCAGGTTATCGATCACTATAAAATCAGCCGGATCACCTTCCTGAAGTAAACCCACATTTAATTGGTAATGTTGCACAGGATGAAAAGTGGCCGCCCTCAGGGTATCAAAAAATTCATATCCCATAGACAGGGCCCGTTGGACAAAATCATTGACATGTCCTTTAATAAGATCATCCGGATGGCGATCATCGGAGCAAAACATAATGGATTCAGGATATTTGTTTAAAAGGGGAATCAGTGTATCGAAACTTTTGGCCGCACTCCCTTCCCGAATTTGTATTTTCATTCCGCTCTTGATCTTTTCTTCTGCTTCCTCATAGTTTTCACATTCATGATCGGTTAAAATGCCTTGTTGAATATATTTTTTTAATTCATCTCCTTTCACACCAGGAGCATGTCCATCTACAGGCAGATGATGCTGCCTGGCCACTGCTAATTTCTGAAGCACTTCTTTATCCCCATGGATGACTCCGGGAAAATTCATCATTTCAGCTAAATAATGATATTTCCCAGTTTGAAACAGTTCATCGATTTTTTGGCTGTCAATTATGGCGCCCGATGTTTCGAAAGGGGTTGCAGGGACACAGGATGGAACTCCGAAATAAAATTTAAAAGGGACTTGCTTCCCGTCCTCATACATAAAATCTATCCCTTCTGAACCCAGGACGTTTGTAATTTCATGGGGATCAGAAACTGTTGCAACGGTGCCGTGGCGCACAGCAACTTTAGCAAATTGCTGAGGAGAAAGCATGGAACTTTCAATGTGAATATGACTGTCGATGAGACCGGGCAGAATAAAAGGTCCTTCATGAATTTGTTCGCTCTTTTCAATGGATATGATTTTACCTGCTCTCATGTGAAGTGTTCCCGGATATATCTGCCGGTTGACCACATCTACTATTTGTCCGGTAATGTTATTTAACTGTTTCATAGCATCTTATATAAATTGTTTCACGTGGAACATTATCTTCCCATATAAACCAACAGGACACTTATATCAGATGGAGAGACTCCGCTGATCCGTGATGCCTGGCCGATGGTCTGTGGTTTAATTTTTTTAAATTTTTGCCGCGCCTCTGTGGCTAAAGAGTGGACAGTATCATAATCAAAAGACCCGGGAATCTTAATGTGTTCAAGACGATTGAGCTTTTCAGCTATTTGTTTTTCTCTTTCAATATATCCGCTATATTTTATTAAGATTTCAGAAGCTTCAAAAATTTCATTGGCCCTGTTGGGTAATTTTTCATGCCACCCTTCTAATTCAGGGATCATCTCTTTAAGGTCATAAATAGTAATCTGTGGGCGCAGCACAAGATCGAAAAGTTTTCGCTTCTGCTTCAAGGGGGTGGTCCCCAGTTTCTTTAAAGACTCATTGACCATTCCCGGATCCACACTATACCTTTTAAAAAACTGTATCAATTCATCTCTTTCTTTAATCTTATCTTTAAGCAGTTGATATCTTTTGTCGCTGGCAAGCCCGAGTCGATATCCAAGTTCGGTTAAACGAACATCTGCATTGTCCTGCCTTAGCAAGATTCGGTATTCAGCCCGGGAAGTAAACATCCGATAGGGTTCATCTACTCCTTTCGTAATAAGGTCATCGATAAGCACACCAATATAAGCCTGATCCCGACTTAAAACAAAGGGTTGTTCGCTCTGTATTTTTTTGTGTGCATTAATGGCAGCGATAATTCCCTGGGCAGCGGCTTCTTCATATCCGGTGGTCCCGTTAATTTGGCCGGCAAAAAACAAATTGCTGATATGTTTCGTCTCAAGGGTATAATTTAACTGGGTAGGGGGAAAATAGTCGTATTCAATGGCGTATCCGGGACGAAAGATTTTTACATTTTCCAGTCCGGGTAGCTTCCTTATCCCTTCGTATTGAACTTCCCAGGGAAGGCTTGAGGAAAAACCGTTCAAATAATACTCCACCGTATTAACGCCTTCGGGTTCCAGAAATAACTGGTGTGAGTCCTTGTCGCGAAAAGTAACCAGTTTGTCTTCAATGCTCGGGCAATATCTTGGACCAATGCTATCAATCGTTCCATTGAACAGGGGAGAATCCTCAAATCCTTTTTCCAGCGCCTGATGCACACTTTTATGTGTTTTTGTAATATAGCAACTGCGTTCTGTTTCAAGGAAATTATTATGTGGCAGAAAAGAAAACTGTCGCCGTTCTTTGTCGCCTTTTTGTTCGGTCATTTTGCCAAAATCAACTGTCCTGCCGTCAATTCTGGCCGGGGTCCCTGTTTTCATTCTTCCCACATTAAAACCCTGTTCAGCAAGCTGGCGGGAGATTCCTTTCGAGGCAGGTTCGGAGGCACGTCCTCCTTCAATTCGTTCTCTGCCCACATGCATCAATCCATTCAAAAAGGTACCATTGGTAAGAATAACCGTCTGTGCAT
>CAZWHH010000123.1:0-7182 GCA_964633615.1 uncultured Bacteroidales bacterium
AATTAATAACTTTTGTTTTTAATTGTTGATCAAGTTTTTCAAATCCATATCCCAACTCATTCACTCCAATAAGAAAAAGAGCGTTTTCCACAGTGGCGTTCAGGTTAAAATTTTTTTTCAGATGGCTCTCTATTTTTTTCCAGTCGTTTTCCATATTCCGTTACAAAGATAATTTTTTAAGAAGAATATCTGAAACGATCTTTTGAAAATCATTCTTTTCCTTGTATTTTATATATTTTTAACAGAAATATTTAAAGGAAATGCTTTAAGTTTGTTTCTTTGTAGTGAAGTCAATATTTGTTACAATGAGAATTAATATTTTTCTTGGCCTTTTTATTTGCAGTCTTTTAAGCCCTTCCGTTCTTTTTTCGCAGAAGGTAGGACTCGTTCTGAGTGGCGGCGGTGCTCGTGGTCTTGCACATATTGGCGTAATTCAGGCCCTTGAAGAAAATCATATTCCTATTGATTATATTGCCGGCACCTCTATGGGCGCTATTATTGGAGGATTATATTCTATTGGGTATTCTACGGATGAAATGGTAAATTTGGTGACTTCAAAAGATTTTAGCAGGTGGGCCAGCGGTGAGATTGATGAGAAATATCTTTTTCTTGCGAATGACGAACAATATCCTGAATTTTTTCAGTTTAAGGTGGAAATCGAAAATTCTATACCCAAAGCTAAAATTCCTTTTAATTTGGTACCCACCCATCTGATGGATTTTCAGTTCATGTCTTATCTTTCACCGGCTATAGAAGCCGCCGGGTATAATTTTGATTCGTTGTTTGTACCCTTCCGATGTGTGGCTGTAGATATCACCCACAACAAAGAGGTTGTTTTTAAAAAAGGAAGCCTCTCTAAAGCCATTCGTGCATCCATGACCTTTCCTTTTTACTATAAGCCAATTAAGGAAGACAGCAGTGTGTATTTTGACGGGGGAATGATCAATAATTTTCCGTACAATGTTTTGTTGGACGATTTTGATCCGGATTTCCTTATTGGTAGTAAAACTGCCAGGAATGCACCGGTACCTGATACGGATGATTTGATCATGCAGGTGCGCAGCATGTTGTTAGGACAAACCAATTATGAAATGCCTGATAGCAATTCTTTTTTAATCGACCTTAATATGGATTCTATCGGACTGTTTAATTTTGATAATCCTGAAAAGATTATTGAAATAGGGTATCAAAACACACTGAAAAAGATAGATTCAATTCAACAGAGTATATCACGGAAAGTGTTACCTTCCCGGGTAAATAAAGCGCGTGCTGAATTTAAAAGTAAATTCAAGCCTCTGGTATTCAAAGATTTGCATATTGAAGGGGTGAACAAAAAGCAAAAAAAATACATAAAAAATTATGTTTCTAACACAGGAAAAAGTTTTACGCTGGATGCCTTAGAGGACAATTATTTCAAATTAATTTTAGACAATAACATCTCTTCCATCTTTCCTACGGCCACATATGATTCAATTTCCGAAGGTTTCATACTTAATCTGGATGTTGACCAGGAGAGTAAATTTATCGCAAGTCTTGGAGGAAATATTTCGTCAAGCAGTATCAACCAGGGCTTTGGTATGTTGACCTATCATCATTTGGGAAGATATTCCAAAAAGCTTGAAGCCAATGTGTATTATGGGCGATTATATAGTTCAGCCAAATTATCCGGCAGAATCGATTTGCCCGGCCCGCCCCGGTTTTATTTTAAATCCGATCTGATTTTAAACCGCTGGGATTATTATAGCAGCTCCAGGGAGGTTTTCTTTGAAGACGTGCGACCTTCCTATCTGATAAATACTGAGAATTATACCCAACACGAGATCGGGTTTCCCATCAAACATTATGGTAAATTGCGGTTTGGAATTCAGGGCGGCAGAATAAAATCTGAATACTACCTTAAAGAAAGGTTTTATAAAACAGATACCGCCGATTTTTCAAATTTTAATTATTTAAATCCTTATCTTATCTTTGAAAAAAACACCCTGAATTACAAACAATATCCAACAGATGGGTCTCATTTTAACTTTTCGGTTTCCTATATTAACGGGATGGAAAAATTTATAGCCGGCAATAATTCTTTTATTTATCCATCAATCAAAGAGAAACACAAATGGTTCCACGTGAAACTAAACTATCGTTCCCATTTACAATTTAATAATCACTTTACATTAGGATACGAAATCCAGGGGGAGTATAGCAATTCGTCCTTGTTTTCTAATTATTATTCCACATTGGTTCATTCAAACTGGTTTAATCCAACTCCTCACAGCCAGGCTTTATTTTTAGATCATTATATTGCCAACCAATATGTGGCCGCAGGGATTACGCCCATTTTTAGATTTAATGAAAAAATTCATTTCAGATCCTCACTCTACGGGTTCTTACCCCACAGAGAAATATACCAGGATGAAAATAAACTGGCCGTTTATGGGAAACCCTTTGCAAAATATTATTTAATGGGACATGCCGGGATAGTGTACCATACAATTTTTGGACCGGCCAGCTTAAGTGTCAATTATTATGATAAAGACAATAAAAATTTCTTTTTTCTTTTTAATTTCGGATTTATTTTATTCAATAACTCAGCTATTAACTAATCAATGTGAATCAGTATAAGCGACTGGCAGGAGACACTTTAATTTACGGACTTGGAACCATTGTTCCTCGTCTGCTGAACTATGTGGTTTTAACCCCGTTCTACACCAATATTTTTACCAAACAACAATATGGTATTGTCAGTGAACTTTATTCTTATGTTGTTTTTTTATTGGTTATTCTGACTTATGGACTGGAAACCGGATATTTCCGTTTTGCTAAAACAGAAAAAGATCCGCGTCAGGTTTTTTCAACCATCATCGCCTCCCTGCTTACCACCACTTTGCTTTTTCTTGGTCTTGTAAGCCTCTTTTTGCCTGATATAGCTACCCTGTTAAAATATGAAGATCAGCCTTTTTATGTAATGCTCTTTTCTGTTGTGGTGAGTCTTGATGCCTTTTCTGCTATTCCTTTTGCTAAATTACGTTTTCAAGGGAAATCCAAAAAATTCGGTTATCTGAAAATTTTTAATGTACTTGTCAATCTTTTTTTCAACTTCATCTTTTATGTTGTTTTTCCATATTTGCAGAAAGCTTACCCGGACTCCCCCATTTTGATTCTATATAATCCTGATTTGTATGTGGCCTATGTCTTCATATCGAATCTTCTGGCCAGCCTTTTCACCTTATTGCTTTTACTCCCGGAGATACAGGTGAATTTTCGGTTGTTTGATTCCCGGCTGCTAAAAAGAATATTGAAATACTCGATACCGCTTTTAATTGTTGGTTTTGCCGGAACTATCAATGAAGTTGCAGATAAGATGTTCCTGAAACAACTTATTCCCGGTAAAAACAACGCGCTGGAACAAATTGGAATTTATGGAGCCAATTATAAAATTGGTATGATGATGACCATCTTTATCCAGATGTTTCGCTATGCTGCCGAGCCTTTCTATTTCTCTAAAATGAAGGATTCAGATGCTAAAATCACCTATGCCAGGGTCATGCGATACTTTCTGATCTTTTGTTTTTTTATTTTTCTTTTCATTATCCTGTACCTCGATATTATTAAGTATTTTATCGATGAAAAATTTCACGAAGGATTGCATATTGTTCCTATTATTCTCCTTGCCAATTTGTTTCTTGGAATCGTGATTAATCTTTCTATATGGTATAAACTATCAAACAGAACCCAATATGGAGCCATGATCTCACTAATTGGCGCCGGGATTACAATCGTTGGAAACATATTGCTAATTCCGCATCTGGGTTATGAAGGGAGTGCCTGGACTACACTGGCTTGTTATACCGTTATGATGATTATCTCTTTTTTCTTCGGCCGCAAGTATTATCCGATACCCTATCCCCTAAGGTCCTTGCTTTATTACGCCTCCCTGGTTGCCGCCATTTATCTGCTGCAATATTTTGTAAATGATTTTGATTTATTTTTTAAACTGCTTATTAATTCATTATTTTTATTCATATTTGTCATTTTTGTGTTCGTTCACGAAAAAATTACATTAAGAGATCTTCGTAAATTTGTATTTAAAAATGGAAAAAATGAAAATTCACATTATTAACCGCTCGGGTAATGATTTGCCGGGATATAGTACGGAATGGTCTTCCGGAATGGATTTACGCGCTTCACTTGAAAATTCTGTACTGCTTAAACCCCTGGAACGCACTCTTGTTTCTACTGGCTTATATATTGAACTTCCCGAAGGATATGAGGCTCAAATTCGACCCCGGAGTGGTCTGGCCTTAAAGAAAGGATTAACCGTGCTTAATACCCCGGGCACAATTGACTCTGATTACAGAGGCGAAATAGGAATTATACTCATTAACCTTTCAAACGAAGAAGTGGAAATTCAACCCGGAGAGAGAATTTGCCAGATGGTGATCTCAAAATATGAACACGCAGAGCTTGTTGAAGTGAATGAACTTAATGAAACTCCCCGGTCCGCCGGTGGATTTGGACATACTGGAACCCATTAAAATGAATTGGTTATGAAAATAATTATACCCATGGCGGGAATGGGAAAGCGAATGAGACCCCATACCCTGACAACCCCAAAGCCGTTGATAAAATTTGCCGGGAAAAGTATAGTGGAGCATTTAATATATGAAATATCTACGGTGACTGCCGAAAAAATTGAAGAGATCAATTTTGTGATTGGTGATTTTGGGAAGGAGATTGAAGATCAATTGAAAGATCTGGCTGAAAAAATTGATGCCAGGCCCGTCATATCATATCAGAAAGAACCGCTGGGAACGGCTCATGCAATTTACTGTGCTAAGGACAGCCTGGAGGGAAAAGTAATCATAGCCTTCGCTGACACCTTGTTTAAAGCCAGGTTTTCGCTGGATGAACAATATGATGGCATCATCTGGACGAAACAGGTTGATCATCCTGAATCTTTTGGAGTTGTAGAAAAGAACCAGGAGGATATCGTTACAGGATTTCATGAAAAACCCGATGTATTCGTATCAGATGAAGCCATTATAGGAATTTATTACTTTAAGAAGGCCGAACACCTGGCCAAAGAGATTAAATATCTTCTCGATAATAAAATTCAGGGAAATGGCGAATACCAAATAACAGATGCTTTGGAGCGCATGAAAGATAAAGGCAATAAATTTTCAACAGGAGTCGTTAATCAATGGTATGATTGCGGGAAGAAAGATGCAACGGTTTATACCAATCAACAGATCTTAAAGTATTTTACAAAGCAGGAGCTTGAACCTTTTCCTTATAAAAAATCAAATGCTGTGATTATTCCTCCTTGTTATATAGGAAAAGATGTGGTTCTTCAGAATTCAATCATTGGCCCTTATGTTTCTATTGAAAACAATACGCGTATAGAAGGTTCATTAATCCATAATTCCATCATACAAAGCAATTCCATTGTAAAAAATTGTATCGCTGAAAATTCTATGATTGGACATCACGTGGAAATTGAAGGACAAAGTACCGATTTAAGCATCGGGGATTATACAAATATAAAATTATAAATATGAGATTTTTTTTCATCTACCTTTCTCTTTTGATTCTCCTGTTTACCGGTTGCGGAACGGTAAATAAACAGGAATCTAAAAATGCCGCCGGGAAGGCTGTAAATATTGAACTGAGCACAAAAGACAGTCTAAAGTATAAATTTGTGTTTTATAAAGCATTAACCTCTAAATATACAGGAACTTTATCTGAGGCATTACAATATTTTGATTATTGCCGGGAGCTGAACCCTTCGGCTCCGGAACCCTATTATCAAATGTCTTTGATCGCTGATAAAATTGATGAGATAAAAGATGCTCTTAACTATGCCCGTAATTCCATACAATTAAATCCTGATAATAAATGGTATCGGTTGCACCTTGCCAATCTCTATCTTCGAAGGGATCAATTAGACTCCGCTATTGTTCAGTATGAAAATGTGGTACGACTTGAACCCGGCAATCTTGATTTTATCTATCGTCTTGCCAATATGTATAATGAAAGCAATGAATATGAAAAAGCCCTCAGGTATTACAATAAAATTGAGGAACAGGTCGGACGCAATAAAGATGTCGCCATAAGAAAACAAAGGGTTTATTCGAATCTGGGACTAAAGAAAAAAGCAATTAACGAAATTGAAAAATTAATTGCACAATCACCGAATGATACACGACTCTATGGAATATTGGCCGAGCTTTATGCATCCTATAATGAATATGAAAAAGCCGAAGAAATGTATTCACGGCTCTTTGAGATTGATAGTACCAATAATATGGGGCAAATTTCAAGAATAAGATTTTATCAGCAGAATAATAAATATTCAAAAGCCATAGAGGCTTATTATGACATTATTTCCAACGAAAGCATTCGTTTCGGAACAAAGATGCTGGTATTTATTAATTTAATGAATCAGGACCAAAAAGTGCTGGAGTATTCTTTTGAATTGGAAGAGTGCTTGAGCGAATTGAGTGAGAAATATCCCAAACGCAACGAAATCCATACTTTATATGCAGATTTATATTTAAAACTGAATTCCCTCGACAAGGCTGCTAAACATTTAAAGATTCTGGCATACACAGATGGCACCAAATATATCTACTGGGAACAGCTCTTGTCTGTATATAGTTTTCAGGGAAATTTTTCAGAGTTATACCGTCAGGGACAAAAAGCAATATCTAAATTCAGAAAGAAGCCCCGGTTATATTTTTTAACCTCTCTGGCTGCCAATCAAATGATGAAATATGATTCCGCAGTTTACTATTTACGGCAGGGACTGTCTTTTATTCCTGAAGAAGCATCTGATATGAAAGTTGATTTTTATATCCAGTTAGCTGAAGCCTTTCATAATAAGGAGGCACATAAAAAATCGGATCGGTATTTTGAAAAAGCACTTAAGATACAACCCAATAACCAGCTGGTTTTAAATAATTACAGTTATTATTTATCCCTGCGTAATGAAAAATTGGAAAAAGCATTAAATTATAGTGAAAGAACAATTGAGAAAGAACCGGATAATTCGGTTTACCTGGATACCTATGCATGGATCCTGTATAAGTTAGGTAAATATCGTAAAGCAGAGCGCTATATAGAAAAAGCCATCAATAATGGAGGACATAATGATGGAGATATTATAGAACATTATGGAGACATCCTTTA
>CAZWHH010000124.1:0-7093 GCA_964633615.1 uncultured Bacteroidales bacterium
CAAAGCAACAGGATCATATATCTGACAGACATTGCCAAAATTCAATATAAGGAGAGAAAACCCAATTACTATTACAGGATCAACGGACTAAACACCATCAATTTTGTGATTTACCCGGAAAAACAAGTAAATACGCTGAAACTTACCAAAACAATAAAGAAAGAAATTCATAAGAAAAAGAAACAACTGCCTCACGGATACTCCATTCATAAAATGTACGATGCCACTGAATTTATTAATAAAGAACTGAATAAAGTCGGGATTAGAACCATCATTGCAGTAGTTGTTTTATTGACCTTTGTTCTATTAATCAGCCGGCGGGTAAAATATTTGTTTTTAATAACGGTCAGCCTTGTTGTTAACCTGGCCATCGCGGTTATTTTTTATTATATCACAGACCTGGAAATTCACATCTACTCACTGGCAGGAATGACTATTTCACTGGGCATCATTATTGACAACTGCATTATCATGGCAGATCACATACGACACCAGTATAACAAAAAAGTATTCCTTTCCATTCTCGCTGCTACCCTCACAACAATCGGAGCGCTAAGTCTCGTATTCTTCCTTAACCAAAAGCAACAACTGAATTTAATCGACTTTAGTCTGATAATCATCATTAACCTTATGGTTTCCCTCTTTGTAGCGCTATTCTTTATTCCCTCGTTGCTTGAAAAAATAAACCTGCAACCCATCAGATCCAGGCGTTTCTTCAAAAGAAAAAAAAGAATCATTCATTTTACGGGATTATATCAACGATGGATAAGCTGGCAGGTGAAGCACAAATGGATTTTTATCCTGCTACTCATTCTTGGATTCGGAACGCCGATTTACAAGCTACCATCTAAAATAAAGAAAGACAACACTTTTGCTAAAATATATAATCAAACTCTTGGTAGTAAATGGTATCAGGGCAATATGAAAAACATAACAGATAAATACCTCGGGGGAACTTTGCGATTATTTACAGAACATGTTTATGAGTCTTCTTTTTATAATGAACCGGGCCGTACCAAACTCTATGTGCAGGGAAAAATGCCAGAGGGCTCCACCATTCAACAAATTAATCAGGCCATAAAAAAAATAGAAAACTATCTGAATCAATTCAGTGAGATAGAATTATACCAAACTGAAATAAGAAGCTATCGAAATGCCAGGATCACCATCTTTTTTAAACCAAAATATGAGTCCGGATATTTCCCTTATAAATTAAAAGGCCAGTTAATAGCCAAGGCCAATAGCCTGGGTGGAATGGACTGGTCGATAGCTGGTGTGGGAAAAGGTTTCAGTAATGCTGTGCATTTAGACTACAAAGACTCCCGTATTTATGTATATGGCTACAATTATGAAGACCTGTACGGATATGCCGAAGACCTGAAAGAGCGGCTAAGCAGTAATCGCCGGATAAAAGACATGGATATACGGGGTGAAAGCAACTGGTTCTCTGCTCCTCTAAGACACAAACTTGTGGTAGACTTGTCAGAAGAATATATTAATCAACTCGGACACACACCCGTGGGTTTATATTCCGCGTTAAAAAGGAATACATTACAATCCAGTACAATAGGGAAATTTTTTATCGATGACAAACTCGAGGCCGTAAATCTTAAATCGGATTTTGACCATTTTGATTTATGGGATTTAAGAAATACGCCTCTTTCTGACAATAACAAAACCATTAAGATGAAATCCGCAGGGCAAATCAATAAAAAGAAAACAGGAAACGACATTTATAAAAAAAACCAGGAATACCAGCTTGCTGTTGAGTTCAACTTTGCTGGTCCTGCCCCTCTTAAAAATAAAGTAATAGATAAGCACATTAAAGAAACCAACTCATTGCTGCCAATGGGATACAGGGTACAAGGACCTCAGTGGCTATATTGGAAAAAAGAGCAAGCCAACAAAGCCTGGCTCTTATCACTGGTTATTTTAATCATTTTCTTTATATGTTCTATTCTTTTCGAATCTTTAAAACAGCCATTCGTAATTTTATCAATCATTCCCATCTCTTTTATTGGCGTTTTTCTCACTTTTTATCTGTTTGATATTAATTTTGACCAGGGAGGATATGCCTCCTTTATATTGCTTGCCGGTATTACCGTAAATGCAGCTTTATATATTATCAACGAATACAACAACCGGAAAAACAAACAAAAGGGTATAAATTCTTATCTTAAAGCCTATAATCACAAAATCATACCTATATTCCTTACCATCACCTCTACCATTCTTGGATTGATGCCTTTTCTCATTGGCGGACAAAATGAAGCATTCTGGTTTGCATTTGCAGCAGGGTCAATCGGAGGCCTGATCTTTTCAATGATTGGCTTATTCATATTTTTGCCCTCATTTTTTATAAAAAGAAAAAGAAACGAATAGAGAAACTAAAAAATATACACTAATTTTGAGACACGCAAAACATAAAACAAAAAGTATGAAAGGAAAAATACTAATCAGCCTGATTTTTTTATGCGTTACGATAAACGGATTCTCCCAGGAACAGAAAAAAATATTAACCCTGGAGCAGTTAATCGAACTTTCAAGAGAACAATCGCTGGATGCCATTGTTGCCAAGCAGAGGTTCCGTGCCGATTATTGGGAATTCAGGTCATATAAAGCCAAATACCTCCCAAAATTTACGCTTAATACTGAATTTCCTCAATTCAACCGGTCTATAAAGAATTACCAAAACCCGGATGGTTCATACTCCTATATTGAAGAAAATTACAATACATCCTCGCTCAATCTTAATATGACACAAAATATTGGATTTACCGGTGGACGAATTTTTGTTAATTCTGATCTTCAAAGAATAGATGAATTCGGTAGTGACCATGCCTATTCGTATATGTCCTCACCAATCAGTATTGGCTACAGGCAGCCTGTACTGCTGTATAATGAATACAAATGGGAAAAACAGATTGAACCCCTGAAATACAAAGAAGCCAAAAAAACATACCTGTCTAACCTGGAATCTGCAACTATAAATGGAATAAACTATTTCTTTGATTTACTTTTGGCCCAGAAAAACCTGGAAATTGCAAAAGCCAACTATGCCAATGCAGACACGCTCTATAAAATTTCCAGACAGCGCTTTAAAATAGGAACTATTGCAGAAAACGAGCTTATGCAGATGAAACTAAGTTTCCTGAATGCCGGCGCAAATATGAATGAAACAAAAATAGATCTTAAAGCAGCAAAGATCAGATTGCGTTCGTTTTTAGGATTTAACGAAAATGTGGATATCGAAATCATTGCACCGGACAGCATCTCAACAATCACCATTAATGTAGATAATGCATTAAAATATGTGCGTGAAAACAACCCGGAACTTATAAATTATGAGAAACAACTGCTGGAGGCAAAGCAGCAAGTAGCAAGGGCCAAATCGGAAAAAGGACTAAATGCAAGTTTATATGCCAGCTTTGGACTCACTCAAAAATCCGACGAATTTAACACAGTGTATAAAAATCCTCAAAATCAAGAGAGTATAAATATTGGTCTTGAAATACCACTGGTGGATTGGGGCCTTGGAAAAGGAAGGTACAAAATGGCCCAGTCAAATGAGGAGTTGGTTCAAACGAATATCAAACGCTCAGAAATCGAATTCATGCAGAACGTAGCACTGAAAATTATGAAATTCAACCTGCAGGATGATCAGGTGGATATCAAAAAACAAGCAAGCCTGACAGCGCAAAAAAGATTCGACATCAGTAAAAAAAGATTCCTTGTTGGTAAATTAGATGTACTTGATCTTAATGATGCTTCAAAAGAAAAAGATATTGAGAAGAGAAATTATATCTCCTCTCTCAGAAGCTATTGGGTTAATTATTTTGAAATCAGAAAAATTACCCTGTACGACTTTTTTGAGCAGAATGCCCTGGAAACCCAATATGATCAAATCATTGAGTAATAAAATAATTATAACCCAAATTGAGCGATTCTCACTCAATTTGGGTTATATCTCCCATTTTTTAAAAGTGCATAAATTTCAGGCCATCTGCCACGTTTCGAAAACCTTGAAAAAGAACACTATAAATTCGGCTTTCGAGGCCCCATATCTGCCCTAAACTTGATGCATGAATAATGCATATTAAAAAGTCTTGATTCTAAAAAAAAAATATATCTTTGCACGATAGCAAAAAGCAAGTTGAATTAATAAAATAATATGAAAAATGCAGATTAAAGGAGCCATAAGATTAGTAGCTGTTTTACTGACGCTAATTTGTGTTTACTATTTATCATTCTCAGTAGTAACATCAAAAGTTAAAAATCAAGCGGAAGAGTATGCTGAGGGAAACTTAAATAAAGAACAGGAATACCTGGATTCCATTGCCGGAGAAGTTGTATATGACCTTGGAATACAGGATTATACATTCCGTGAATGTCAGGAACGGGAGATTAATTTAGGACTTGATCTCAAAGGAGGTATGAATGTGATACTCGAGATCTCGGTAAAAGACATTATCGTATCCCTCTCAAATAACAGCCAGGACTCTACTTTCAGAGCAGCACTTAATCGTGCAAAAGAGATGCAAAAAGAGAGCCAGGAGGATTTCTTAACTCTTTTTAGCAGGGCTTTCAATCAGATTGACCCTGATGCCCGATTATCTGCAATATTTAACACCTATGAACTAAAAGATAAAATAGACTTTGAATCCAGCAATCAGGAAGTTCTGAAAATACTTAGAAAAGAGGCCAATGCAGCCATCGACAACTCTTTTAATGTACTAAGAACGAGGATTGACCGTTTTGGAGTAGTTTCTCCAAACATTCAAAGGCTTGAAAACACCGGAAGAATTCTGGTTGAATTGCCGGGGGTTAAAGATCAGGAAAGGGTTAAGGGCCTTCTACAGGCAACAGCCAGTTTGGAATTTTGGGAAACATACGAAAATCCCGAGGTTTATCCTTACCTTGAAGATGCCAATCAAAAGATTAAAGAAATAAGAGAAGCGGAAGATAAAATAGTTAAAGACACCACACAACAGGAAACAGAGCAGGAAGAAACTCCTTTACTGCAGGATGAAAAAGAAGAAGTAGAAGCTGATACTTCCGAAGAATCCTTAATCGATGAAATCGAACAAGATACTTCACTTCAGGATACATCCCTGAGAGCTCAGCAAATGGCCAAAGAACATCCACTGTTCAGCATTCTGAAGCCTATGGTGAACCGAAACAACCAATTGATGAATTCACCAGTGGTCGGAGTAGCTCACTTCAATGATACAGCCCAGGTTAACCATTATCTTAAAATGAAGAAGGTCCGATCAATCTTTCCACGGGATCTCGAATTTCTCTGGGGCGTAAAAGCGTATGACGACAATGAAGAATTCTTTCCATTATATGCCATTAAAAAGACAGGCAGGGAAGGAAAAGCTCCCCTTACCGGAGATGTAGTGAAAGATGCCAGTGCGCAGTTTGGCCAAAACCAGGCAAATGCCGAAGTTTCTATGTCAATGAATACCGAGGGAGCTAAAATATGGGCCCGACTGACTAAGAATAATGTTAAAGAATTTATTGCCATCGTTTTAGATAATTATGTTTATTCTGCCCCGAGGGTCAACCAGGAAATTACAGGTGGACAATCCTCCATTTCAGGAGATTTTACCGTTGAAGAGGCAAAAGACCTTGCCAACGTGCTGAAATCAGGTAAGTTACCGGCTCCCGCACATATTATTCAAAGTCAAACCATTGGTCCATCATTAGGTCAGGAATCTATACAGTCCGGGATGAGCTCCTTCTTTATAGCGTTCATCGTGATTATGTTGTACATGATTTTTTACTACAGTCGTCGAGCTGGTCTGGTGGCTGATATTGCACTGATACTAAACATGTTCTTTATCTTTGGGGTGCTGGCCTCACTGGGTGCCGTATTAACCTTGCCGGGTATTGCTGGTATCATCCTTACAATAGGAATGTCAGTGGATGCTAATGTGCTGATTTATGACCGGATAAGGGAAGAACTGGCCGGAGGAAAAGGAATCAAACTGGCAGTAAAAGACGGTTATAGAAATGCCTATTCGGCCATATTCGATGCGAATATCACTACTTTCTTAACTGCCTTGATATTGTTTGTATTTGGAACAGGACCAATCAAAGGTTTTGCAACAACACTTCTTATTGGTATCCTGACTTCATTGTTTACTGCTATTTTTATTACAAGACTAATTTTTGAGAACTGGCTGAAAAAGAACAGGAAAATTACATACGATACCAAATTAACCAGGAATGCCTTTCAAAATACAAATGTTAAATTCCTCAAGAAAAGAAAAATATTCTATGTCATATCATCAATCCTGATTTTAATGAGTGTCTTCTCTCTTTTCACACGAGGACTAAATGAAGGTGTTGACTTTACAGGAGGAAGAAGTTATATTGTACGATTTGAAAATGATGTAAACTCAACAAATATTAAAAATTCACTGGAAGAAACTTTTGGACATGAACCTAAAGTTAAAATATTTGGAGACGATAATCAGGTAAAAATCACAACCAAATATAAAGTTGAGGAAGAAGGCAAAGAAGTAGATGACGAAATTGTTCAAAAACTTTACCAGGGACTGCAGCCCTATCTTGAAGAAGATGTTGATCTAAATCAATTTACAACAGATAATATAAAAAGTAGTTTAAAGGTGGGTCCAACCATTGCTGATGATATAAAGAAACAGGCAATCTGGGCGGTAATATTTGCCCTTGCCATCATTTTCCTCTATATCTTCGGAAGATTCCGAAACTGGCAATACGGACTGGGTGCATTAGCAGCCCTTGTTCATGATGTGGTGATCATTCTGGGTATTTTCTCAATATTCTATACAATCACACCTTTCTCCATGGAGATCGATCAGGCATTTATTGCTGCAATCCTGACGGTCGTTGGGTACTCCATTAACGACACTGTGGTGGTTTATGACCGTGTGCGGGAATATATAAAGTTATACCCCAAACGGGAAAGATTCCAGATTATGAATACCGCATTAAACAGTACATTGAGCCGTACATTCAGTACATCCCTCAGTACATTTGTTGTGTTGCTTACCATTTTCATCTTTGGTGGAGAAGTAATCAGAGGTTTCATCTTTGCCTTGCTGAT
>CAZWHH010000125.1:0-7048 GCA_964633615.1 uncultured Bacteroidales bacterium
TATCCCGGAAAAACCAACTGGTCATAGCGCTGATTATTGGCTTTGCATTAATTTTCCTGGTTGTGTTATTATTATATCTTCAATGGAAGAGGAAAGAAGAAAACCGGAGACTTATCATTCAACAGCAACTTTTTCGTTCGCAAATGAATCCTCATTTTATATTTAATGCATTGAACGCGATCAAAAATTATGTTGTTCAAAATAAAGGCCCGGAGGCTGCTGATTATTTAGTGGATTTTTCCAGCCTGATGAGACTCATTCTTGAGGGTTCTTCTGATGATTTCACCACCCTGCAGGAAGAGGCGGAATTATTAAAAAGTTACCTGAATCTTCAGCAATTGAGATTTAATCAAAGCTTTCAATATACAATTAAAACAGATGAGTCAATTAATCCGGAAGAGATTATTTTCCCTTCTATGCTTTTACAACCCTTTGTGGAGAATGCAGTTGAACATGGAATCAAAAAAGGAGGATCAAGAATCGATTTAATATTTGGCAAGGCTCATAATAAAATTGAAGTTACTATCATGGATGATGGCCCCGGCATTCAATTCAGCAAAAACAAAAAGGAGGACCACAAGCCAAAAGCAATGCAGATTTCCAGGGAGCGGTTAAAGCTGTTAAAAAAAATGTATGGCTGGGAAATTAAATTTGCTGTGGATTCGGCATCGAAAGAGGAGAAAAAAGGTACAATTGTTGTATTCGAAGTACCCGAAAGAACAAAAGATAAAATTTAATCTTTATGGCCCTAGAAATTTCAGACCAACATCCTGTTAAGTTAGCTATTATTGAAGATGAACAGTCGGAAAGGGACAGTATTCGTTTTATTGTGGAATCCTATTTCTCTGATTTAAGCATTGTAGGAGAAGCGATATCAGTTAAAGAGGGAAAAGAACTTATCAGCCAAACGAATCCTGATATCATAATTATGGATATTGGTTTGAAAGATGGCAATTCGTTTGAACTGTTGAGTCAACTGGATAAAATTGATTTTCAGATTATCTGGCTTACAGCTTATGAGGAGTTTGCCATTCGTGCTTTTCGGATTAGTGCGGTGGATTATCTGCTGAAACCTTATAAGACAAATGAACTGTTAAAGGCTTTAATGAAAGCCAGGGAAGACTTGAAAGAACAAGCTTATTTAAAAAAATTGAGAGCCCTGGTAAACAACTCCGCTGATAATAAAGACAAACAAATTGTACTGCATACATCTGATTCTGTGCATGTGGTCAGGATAAAAGATGTTATCAGGTGCCAGTCTGATAATAATTATACCACATTTTTTCTCGAAAATGGGCAGAAAATACTCCTGTCAAAGCCTCTGAAAAAGTATGAAGATTTGTTGTCTGGTTTTAATTTTTACAGGGTGCATCAATCACATCTTATAAATCTCCATAAAGTTAGTAAGTTAAACAAAGGCGCCAGAAGCCAGGTGTTAATGAATAATGAGGAGGCTGTTCCTGTTGCTCACAGTAAGATGAAAGGGCTTATACATTCATTGGACAGCCTGTAAATCTGATAAATCTGAATTCTCATTAAAAACCTCATAATTCTTAATAATCATTCTATAATTCTCATTTGGTCTTATTTTGGAGTGGCTTTTGAAGTTTGTTTTTCATAACTTGCAATTAAAAATTAAAATTTAAAAAACTATGAAAAAACATTACTTTACTTTAATATTAATTTTTGTTTTTCTCTTGGTATCTCAGCAAGGCTTTTCTCAGCTGACTGAATGGGTGAGAACCTCAAGTGGAGCCAATTATGTGATTATTGTCGATAGCGATTATGATGACGATGGAAATCTTTATTTTACAGGTATTTTTAGTGGTTCTGTAGATTTTAACCCCAGTCAGTTTGTTTCCGCTAGTATTACCTCTAATGGCGATTTTGATGTTTTTGTTACCAAGTTTGACCGGGATGGAAAATATCAATGGGTGAAAAGGATAGGCGGTACCATGCAGGATAATGTGAATTCAATAAAAGCCTATCATGGTTCCCCTGATGATGAAGGTTTGTATATTACCGGAGATTATGAGGGGACAGTTGATTTTGACCCTTCTTCAGGCTCAGCAGATGAACATACTGCAACGGATGGTGATGATGCTTATGTGCTCCATCTTGACTTTGACGGGAATTGGGAAAGTACTTTTGCCTTTAGTGGTGACGGAAATGAGACCATTAAAGATATTAGGGTGATGTCTAATAAATTTGTTTTTGCTGGATACTATAACTCTCAGTTTGACTTATTGCCAGACAACGCCGGAGGACTTTACACCTCAGAAGGAGCTACTGATCTTATGATAGCTGCATTTAGCCCTTCGGGAGGACTATACTGGGCCAGATCAATTGGGGGAACTGATTTCGAAATGGTAAAGTGTATGGATTTGGATGACGAAGGAAACATTTATGTGGGAGGTGAGTTCAGCGGTAGTTTTGATTTTAATCCTCTATCCGGTATAAATTATGTCAATGCTGTTGATAATAGGGATGGCTTTGTCTCTTGTTTTGACCCGGATGGAATATTGCAATGGGTGAATACGGTGGGTGATACCTTATATAACAGCATTGAGGCATTAACAGTAAAAAATGATACGATTTGGTCAACCCTTTTTTTTGAGGAAAGAGTTTCTTATTTAGCTGGTTATACAGGAGGTTTGCCTTTTTTTAAAACAATTTATTCTAGTGGGGGTCTCGACCAATTATTAAGGAAGGAACTTACCGATGGTACCACACAACCGGATAGTTACAGGCATTTGAAGGCTTCAGGAAATATTTACATTAGGGATATAGACAGTGATGAGAGAAATAATATCCTTATAACAGGATTTTTTTCCGGAAATGAATTTGATATGGATCCTTCTGAGGAGGATAGCATGTTATTTAATTCAAATGGAGATCAGGACATTTTTCTTGGTAAATATAGCGGGGATTATGACTATCACTGGGGCCATTGCTACGGCAGTTCAGGGACTGACAGGTCATTTTTTGTGAAAGCACGCCAGGGCGACTCAATAACACTCGGAGGTTGTTTTATGGAAGAGGTGGATTTCAATCCGGGAGGCACAGCAATGAACAGAACCTCACAGGGCAATCTGGATGGCTTTCTGATGAACGTATTACCCTATAACAATGAAACAGATATTCTTACTTTTGAATTAGATAAACAGACTTCACCCGCTGAAATTGACAATGTAAACCATACAGTTGATATAGAAGTACCTTTTGGAACAGACCTGAGTGCTTTGATACCTTTAATCACTGTTTCTGAAAGAGCAGATATTCAGCCTGCTGATGACATCGCTACTGATTTTACCAATCCCGTTATTTATACGGTTATGGCTGAGGATAGTGTGAATGAGCAGGAATGGGCAGTTAATGTGATCTGGGCTGATAATACGGAAACAGAAATCCTGGATTTTGTCCTGACAGAACAAACCCAACCGGCGACAATTGATACGACAAATCATACGATTGATATCGAAGTAGCCTACGGAACAGATGTTACACAGCTTAGTCCGGATATAACAATTTCCGATAGCGCCACTATTGATCCGGCGAGTGGCGAGACAGTTGATTTTACAAACGAAGTAGCTTATACCGTTACGGCTGAAGATGGTGTTAATGCGCAGGACTGGACTGCCACCGTTACTGAGGCGGAGGCTACCAGTGTAGGAGATACTGACGAACACGGGATTAAAATCTATCCGAATCCTGCCTCTGATCACATAATTATAGAAAAGAAGGATAACAGAAAAGGCGTTTTAGAAGTACTGGATAATATGGGCATTCGGGTCTTAAGAAAACAAATTGATGGGAATACCTCAGTTATCGATGCAACAAAACTCACATCAGGCCTTTATTTTATCCGGATTCAACTGGAAGGTCAATTTATTGTGAGAAAGTGCATGGTAGTTGATTAGAAATTTTAAAACGTAATATTTTAGACCTAAGTTGAGCGGTTTGAATTAAAGTGCATGGTTTTGTTATCATGCACTTTTTTTATAAAAATTTTAAGAGAGGCTCTTCGTTATTAAATTAGTTTTTTATGTATTTTTATTCAAATTAAGTAAGCAAAAAACGTTTTTAATTGTTAATATTCTTATTGCGTGCAATAAATTATGGAGAAGAGTAGAAAAAACAGGATCGAGATAGATGATCAGCAGAAACCTGTTCCCAAAGAAGGGGAAAAGGAAGAACATTTAAAGTTTGCCAGTCGTTTTGCTCGTAAATCCAAGAATATTCTTGAAGAGGTGTGGGAAGGTTTCGGATCAGAGGCAACCGAAACCAAAGATATGTCTGTTGCTTTTTTTCGTTTATTAGAACATAAACTCAGACTCAGTGAGAGGAATGACCCCCCTACAAAGGAAGAAGTAAAGGAAGCCATAGAACAACTAAAGGATATTGGTCGTTTGTCGGTTTTTGCTTCGGTTTCCATTTTACCCGGGGGAGGAGTTTCCCTGCTTGGGTTGGAGATACTTGCCAGAAAGATGGGGATTAAAAATTTTACTTTTGTGCCCTCTTCATTTCGTCGAAAAATGAAAAGACAGTCAGATAAAGAAAACAACAATTCTACGCAGTCCGATAGCCCGGGGGACGAAATATAATTATTCTGAGGATTCCTTCAATTTTTTACTTCATTGTTGTAATAAACTGAATTATTTTTTGTCAAACATTAAAGAAATAATTTACAATTTAAAAATATACTATTTATGAAAAAGTTTTTGGTTGTTGTTCTGTTATTATACTTAACAGGAATAGCAACATATGGTCAACGTCCGGATTTTGATCCGTCACAAATGAAAAAAGGTAAGATTACAGGAACAGTAAAAACAGAAGCCGGTGAGCAACCCCTTGAATATGCAAATATTGCCCTTTATAATCTCAGGGATTCTTCTTTGGTTACAGGCACTGTGGCTGCGGCAGATGGAAAGTTTGCAATGAAAGAACTCTCTTTTGGACGTTATTACATGGAAATTGATTTTATTGGTTTTAAGAAGAAGGTAATCTCAGATGTTATGATTACTCCACGGAGTATGACACATGATATTGGAACGGTCTTTTTAAAAGAAGCCTCGAAAGAGATTGAAGGGGTAGAAGTGACAGCGGACAGGCTACAGGTTGAATATAAAGTGGATAAAAAGGTTGTTAATGTAAGCAAGGATTTTAGTGCAGAAGGTGGATCAGCAGTAACTGTGCTGGAAAATGTTCCCTCTGTACAGGTTGATATTGAAGGCAATGTAGAGCTCCGGGGAAGTGGTAGTTTTAGAGTGTTAATAAATGGTAAACCCACAGTACTTAGTGGGAGTGAAGCATTACAGCAAATCCCGGCCGGGAGAATTGACAACATAGAAATTATCACCAATCCTTCAGCCAAATACGATCCTGAAGGTACCGCCGGAATCATTAACGTGATCATGAAAAAACAAAAAAGTAACGGCCTGAATGGGATGGTCAAAACTTCCGTAGGGACAAACAATAAATATGACGGGAACATCAATCTGAACTATAAAACCGGAAAATTTAATTTTTTCACCGCATTGGATTACAGAGATTATAACTTCTCAATGAATGGATATGACGAGCGTATGAATGATTACGGAGATACAATTTCCTATATGGATCAGGATATCGAGAGAACGATGGGACATGGAGGGTATTCCATGAAAGGTGGTTTTGATTTTTATATGACAGAAAGCAGCACTTTATCACTGGCCGGAAAACTAGGAACATTCGGGTTTGGGATGAATGCTGAAACACAAACAGAGTCCTATACAGCCCCTTCTTCACCCAGGCAATACAGTTTTTCTGGTAGTAAGTCAGATATGAACCATAATTATTATACCCTTTCTTTGGATTATCAGAATCAATTCGAAGATAAGCAGCATCGGCTGGATGCTTCTTTTTTTTATTCTAATTCGGATAATGATAATGAAAACAGATGGGATCAGAATATAACAGATCAATACTGGAATATTCAAAATACCTTATATAACCAGCGTACACTTGAAGCAGGAAACGGGTCCAAGCTTCAGGCAAAAATTGATTATGTCAGGCCTGTTTCAATAGGTAAATTAGAAGCCGGGTACCAGGGGCAATTAGATACCAGGAATACAGATTACGATCTGGAGAACTATCTGGGCGGACAGTGGGTTTTAAATGACAGCTACACGAATTCAACTGAATTTGAAAGAATGGTTCAGGCCTTGTATACAACCTATGAAGGAAATGTCGGTGGTTTTGACTTTAAAATAGGTTTGCGGGGAGAATACACCAATAGAATTTTAATGCAAAACACGTTGAATGAAGACTATGAGATTAATCGTTTTGATGTTTTTCCTTCAGCTCATGTTTCCCAGGAAATAAGCAAGGGCGAACAGTTGTTTGCAAGTTATAGCCGTCGCATCAGAAGACCCCGTGATTGGTTTTTGAATCCCTTTGTAAGTGTTCGTGATGAATATACAAGGAGAGTCGGTAATCCGGCACTGGAACCTGAATATACCAACTCCTATGAATTGGGATATAAAAAGAATATTAAGAAGACCTTCTTTTCTTTGGAAGGGTTTTATAGAAAAACAACAAATGGAATAACCAGAACCCGGACATTGGACGACAATGACATTATGTTGAATACTTTTAAAAACATAGGGAAAGAAACATCGTTAGGTGCCGAATTAATGGTAAATACAAGTCCTTTCAAATGGTGGAACCTGAATTTAAGTGGGAACCTGTTTCAGTATTCAATTGAAGGAAATGTTACAGGACAAGATATCAACAAAAATAGTACAAACTGGGGAGGCCGTTTCAATAACATTTTTAGACTCCCTACTTCAACCCAATTGCAATTGACTGGTTTTTATCGCGGACCCTCAGTTACAGCACAAGGAGACCGTGAGGGTTTTTTTATGTTTAGTGCGGCTGTTAAACAATCCTTTATGGACAGGAAGCTGACCATGACACTGAATGCCAGAGATGTGCTGGGTACAATGACAAGAGATATGACCATGTCAGGTGAAGGGTTTGAAACTCATTCTTACAGGGAGCGGGAATC
>CAZWHH010000126.1:0-7042 GCA_964633615.1 uncultured Bacteroidales bacterium
TGAAAGCACTTTGTGGATTCATCATGGAAGATTGGCCTCTTTCCGGAACATAGAGGTTAAGCGGGGCCAGGTAATTAATATTGACCGTTAAAAAATAAGCCACGCCGCTCCCAATCACGGCAAAATTTTGATCTCCGTCCTTCAGTTTAAATTCCCCGGATTGAATCACCTTTTTGATCCCTGAAAGTTCTGCAAAATCATCTTCCACTCCTTTAATCCTTGCAATATATTGTTTCTCCTGATATCTGACCAACGCATTTTCCTCAAGTGTTTTTGAATATATATCTATTTCCGGCATTCCCTTTATCCGTGTAAAAGTTTCTCCTTCAAGCAAAAAAGTTTTCCCTTGTTTTAAAGAAATTTTCAGGTCGGGATCAAAATTGTTATAAGTCTTCAACAATAAACTGTCAAATCCATTAAAAACAGACAACACAACAACCAGGGCCATTGTGCCGATCATCACTCCTATAACAGAAATTAATGAAATAATATTAATCACATTTCTCAATTTCTTGGTAAGAAAATAACGTTTAGCTATATAGAAAGGAAACTTCATAGGTCTGTTTGGTTAATCCTCCTTGAGCAAATTATCAATGTTGTCAATATAGTCCAGTGTATCATCAATAAAAAATTTCAATTCCGGAATCTTTTTAACCTGATTTCTTATCTTATTGCCCAATTCATATCTCAATTCGCTGGTATCTTCACGAACAAGCTGAATGATCTCCTCGCTGTCTTTGCTGGGATATATACTCAAATAAATCTTTACTATCTGAAGATCGGGAGATATTCTTACCACTGTAACCGTAATCATCCTCCCACGAAAAGATTTTGGGTCTTTCCGCTGGAAAATAGTCCCCATCTCTTTTTGAATCAATCTTTCAATTTTCTTTTGCCTTTTAGTTGCCATAGCATCCTTCTCTATTCATTCAACAGATCGTCAAAGTTAATGGATTTTTACGGAAAAATATAATCCGTGTTGAACATGAAATTTATTTAGCCTGAATTATTCATTCGTATAGAGTTTTATTATTAATTTGATATTCTGAGATTTATTTCTACCAAAGTCTACATTTTTTGATACTGCATCCCATGTAACCCTCATGCTATATCCATTACCTTTGGTCTGCAGGATGCAGATGAGGGTTTCATCTGCTATTGTCAGCATGATATAGGTGAGGGTTTTATAACAATACGCAAATCAAAGCATTCCCTTCACAAATCATTAAAGACTAAAAAAAACAATCATTTATTTTAGGAATATAAAAAATAATGCTTGGTAAAGCGGATGAAGTTCAATAAATTTAAGGAGCAAAAAAATAAATTTAAAACTAAAACAGAAATGAAACTTATACCTTCTCTTCTAAAAAAACGAAAATCTCCCCGGGTTGGGTTGGTTCTCAGCGGAGGGGCTGCCAGAGGATTTGCCCATGTCGGGGTCATTAAAGCTCTTAAAGAACATGGAATAGAACCGGATGTAGTATCGGGTGTTAGTGCGGGTGCCATAGCAGGGGCTTTATTCTGCGATGGATATACTCCGGAAGAAATGCTTAAGATTATTAAAGATAAAAGTTTATTTAAATATGCCAGCTTTACCGTACCTAAAAATGGGTTACTCAGCATTCAAAATATGCACAAGGTTTTAGAAGAATCACTAAAAGCCAATAAATTTGAAGACCTGCAAATTCCTTTTTATTGTAATGCCACTAACCTGAACACAGGGAAAGCCGAATATTTTAATAAAGGAGACCTTCCCATCCGGATAATTGCCTCAGCAAGCATCCCTGTGCTCTTTAAACCGGTAATTCTGAATAATCAAACGTATGTAGACGGAGGGGTGATGGATAATTTTCCTGTAAAACCTTTAGAAAAGCAAGTAGATAAAATCATTGGAGTCCATGTAAACCCTACAGCCGAAGAAAAAGAGATTAAGGGTCTTGTTAAAATTGCAGAAAGGAGTTTCCATCTCTCAGTAAACAGAAATATAGAAGAAATGATCCAAAGCTGTGATCTTTTTATTCAGCCGGAAAAAGTAAAAAAATTCGGGTTAATGAGTGTCTCAGAAGGCCGGAAAATATTTGAAGCAGGATATGAAGAAGCAATGAAAGTGCTGAAGAAAACCAATGTAAACAAATATAAGTGAGTCTTTTTGCTTCGGTATTACTGCCGGATGACAAATTGAGGATTGAATAGCAATAAACAAACCTCAAGTGACAATTAAATTAAAATCTTTTTACCTTTGCACGGCAGGATAAAAATTGTTTGGCTATGTCTAAAGAATTGTATATTTATAATACGCTCACACGAAAAAAAGAGTTGTTTAAGCCTCTTAAACCTCCTTTTGTAGGACTTTACGTATGTGGGCCTACTGTATATGGAGATGCCCACCTGGGTCATGCAAGACCTGCTATTACATTCGACCTTTTATACCGATACCTGACCCACTTAGAATACAAGGTCCGGTATGTAAGAAATATAACTGATGTTGGACATTTAGAAAGTGATGCGGATGAAGGGGAGGATAAGATCGCCAAAAAAGCACGCCTGGAAAAGCTGGAGCCTATGGAAATCGCCGAATACTATGCCAGAAGCTATCATAAAAACATGGATCAAATGAATGCTTTGCGACCCAATATAGAGCCCCAGGCATCAGGACATATAATAGAACAAATAGAATTCATAAAAAAAATATCAAAACATAATTATACTTACATAGAAAATGGATCAGTATATTTTGATGTTAAAAAATACAATCAAAAATACAACTACGGAAAACTATCGGGAAGGAACTTGGAAGAACTCAGGACCAACACAAGAGAACTTGCGGGACAGAAAGAAAAAAAGAATCCATTCGATTTTGCTCTCTGGAAAAAAGCAAACCCAGAGCATATTATGAAATGGGATCCTAAACAAAAAGGTTGGGGTATCGGATTCCCGGGCTGGCACATCGAATGCTCAGCAATGAGTACCAAATATCTTGGAGACCAGTTTGATATACATGGTGGCGGAATGGATCTCATATTTCCTCACCATGAGTGTGAAATTGCCCAATCTACAGCAGCAAACGGGAAAAGAGCGGTGCATTACTGGATGCACAACAACATGATCACCATCAAGGGTCAAAAAATGGGAAAATCATTGGGAAACTTCATTACGCTTAATGAATTTTTCTCAGGAAATCATCAGCTCCTGGAAAAGCCGTTTTCTCCGATGGTCATTCGCTTTTTTATCCTGCAGGCTCATTACAGAAGTCCCGTTGATTTCTCGAATGAAGCATTGGAAGCAGCAGAAAAGGGACTGGAGAAACTATTAAAAGCAGGGGAAACCATTGGTAAAATTGAACCTGAAAACAAATCAGACGCAGACATTGAAGAATATGAACAAAATTTTTATGCCGCACTAAATGATGATCTGAACACACCTGTACTTTTTGCGCGTATCTTTGATATGGTCAGAACCATCAATTCTGCTTATCACAATGAAATCAGCCTGACTGAAAAAGACTTAAAACATCTTGAAAAGTTATACAAAAATTTTGTTGTTGATATTCTTGGTATTGAAGCCATTGAAGAGGAAAAGAAGGACGACCCATTAACTGAGGACCTAATCGATATGATACTTAAAATAAGAATGGATGCGAAAAAAAACAAAGACTTTGAAACAGCGGATAAAATAAGAGACAGGCTGACGGAACTCGGAATAGAAGTAAAAGATACCAAAGAGGGTTTTAACTGGGAGTTAAAGTAAAGATGACATCAGGAAATAATCGGAAAACAATCCATCGCCATCACTTTTTCTTATTGCTTTTCTGGGCATGGGTTGTTTTAATAATCTGGAATTCAGCATCTCCGGGCAGCCCGGATCTCGTTTCAAGTGACAAGAAACTGGTCTTTATCAGGGCAGATTACCTGGCTCATTTCATTGTCTATTTTTTACTTTCGGTATTTTTTTATTTCTGGCGTGCCAATGAAAATTACCAGATAAAAAAGAAACAAATTTATTTCTTCCTCGCGGGAGGAATGCTGATGGCAATCGGCAGTGAATTTATTCAGTATGTAACACCAGGCAGAAGCTTTAACTTACTCGATTTCGCGGCCAATGGTATGGGTATACTTGCCGGTTTGATATTCCCGGGGATTATATTCAGAAACAATCACAATAAAAATAAATCTTAATAGATACAACAACCTTGAATCAGAAACTTTACATTCTGTTCAGAAACTCATCCTCCGAAATCAACCAAAAATCAATTCCAAAATATTATTCCCATACTCCGGCAATCGGTTGTCCGCAGTTCTCACATTTGCCTTGCTTTATCTTATTTTTCAGAATATAAAAGCCTCTTCGCCCGATAATTAATTCTTTACAATTCGGACAATATGTATTTTCGCCATCTGTCCCCGGTGCATTGCCAATATACACGTAATGCAATCCTTCATCAAAACCAATCTGCCTGGCTTTTTTTAATGTATCCACAGGGGTGGAAGGAAGATGCTTCAGTTTATACATAGGATGAAAACGGCTAAAATGAATCGGAGAATCTTTAAATCCATTATCATACAGCCATTTACACATCTCCCGAATCATACCCAGATCATCAGTCCAGTCAGGGACCACCAAATTGGTAATTTCCAGCCAAACGCCCTCTTCTTTTAGTATCTTTAATGTGTTTAGCACAGGATCAAGCCCACCGGCATTCAGGCGCATATAAATATCGTTGGTGAAACTTTTCAGATCTATATTGGCGGCATCTATCACTTTAGCCACTTTTCTTAAAGGTTTCTCTTTAATATAACCTGCTGAGATCATCACATTTTTTATTCCATCCTGATGAGCAAGTACAGCTGAATCATACATGTATTCATAAAATATAATCGGCTCGGAATAGGTATATGCAACAGACCGGCAATTGTTTTTTTTCGCCAGTTCTACCAATTTGGGGGGCATTGCCTCATAATTGCGGGTTTCTTTGGGACTCTTCTGAGAAATTTGCCAATTCTGACAATTCAGACAGGCAAGATTACATCCGGCTGTTGCAACAGAAAAGGACTTGCTCTCCGGATAAAAGTGAAACAACGGTTTCTTTTCAATCGGATCAACATGCATTGAACAAGGATTCCCATAAACAATTGAATAAAGTTTGCCCTCTTCGGCTACTCTCGTTCGGCAATCCCCCACATCTCCTTCTTTTATTGTACATTCATTGGGACATAACTGACACTTTAGTCCGCGTGGCGTACGAACGTAATATTCTGCTTCCTTACTCCATTTCCAGACATCTACATTTTTTAACCCCTCAGCATTAGTTCCTCCGAATGCTTTGAAGGCAGATAAACCCATTAAAAGACCACTCCCACCAACAATAGTCTTTTTAATAAACTCTCGCTTGGATATCTTTTCTGAACTCATAATTATAATTTTTGTATGTCTTTAAACGTAAATCTCACTCACTTCATTATCAATATACTGCAAAGATAATGAATTAGTTACTATACACCTGATTTCCTGAATAAAATCATTCTATTTATACTCAGTATATTTATAAATCATGCTGTCTCCGCCTCCCGAAAAAGCAAACTGACCCATTATCAGGATCCTGCTCTCAGCTGGGTTATTCCCACTCCAAAAAGATTCAGTCCGCCCACGATAAAGCAAACATTTAACAATCCTAAGCTCGGGATCAGATAGGCTGTCATAACAAATGACCCGATAGCTGCCCCCAGCAAATCAACACTATAAACACCTGCTGCAACTAAACTCACCTTTTTCAGTTGTAAGTGAGAAGCCAGGGAAAACAACATCCCTACCATGAACGAAATCACAAACATCATAATAATAAAAGCTGCATGCATCGGAAGCACAGAAATGCTAACTGATTTAAAGAGGAGCAAAAGCAAAGGAAGCAGCAGTCCATAAAGCCCGATTAAAGCCTGAAGTTTTTGAAAGTTTTTCAAAGAAACCCTGGGAATCAATTTTGACCGGTAATAAGTCCCCGCAGCCAAACCGGCCATAAAAACAGTAACGATAATGCCCACCAAATTATAAACATATCCATATAAAACCTGGAATGAAATTAATAAAACAACCTCGATAGAAGCGCCTGCAAATCCCCCGGCAAACATAGCAAAATTAACAGCATTCAACCTAACTACCAACAAAAGGCTTAACAAGATGATAAATATAAAAGGGGTCCAGTAATTAAATTGTAAAGAACTGGACCATTGATTCAGTTTCAGAAAATAGGTTACCGGACGAAAATCGGTATTTATACGAGCCCCCTCTTTTAAAACATCTTTTATATTTTTCCCTCTTCTTTCAACCAGCTCATTGTCAAAATGAAACTTGTTTACATATTTTGTCTGAATTTTTTTCTGGTCTGTCTTTTCCGTAATATCATACGATAATTCCCCGTCTGAGGCCAGAAAATAATTCGAATTCCCCGGAACAATAATGATATTCTCAAACGTTTCATTCAATGTATTGTAAACAGAGGAATAAAGATCTCTTGTCTCTTCGCTTAAATAATTTGATGAACCGGACAGATTAAAACTAATAACAGCTTTATGATCTCTCAGCCGCTTTTTTAATTCCGAATAAAATTCACGTGTGTAAAATCTGTTTATTTGGGCGGTTGATGGCTCTGGAAGATTGATTATGACGGCATCATACTGTTGTTCAGTATGCTCTATATAATACCGGGCATCCCGGTTGATAATCTGCACATTATCGTAACTCCCGGCAGAAAAAAACTCCTTCTCTGCTTTGATCAACCAGGGATTAATCTCAACATAATCTATCCTTTGGGGATGATATTTTTTGATCTCTGGTATCACCCCGTACATACCGCCTGATAGTAAAAGGACATTTCTCAGGCTATCAATCTGACTTAGAGCAAAATGAACTGTCTCCTCGCTTTTTATTGGCTGTTGTGAAGAGAAAAGCAACAAATTATTTTCATAAAAATTTATCTGCCCGTCTTGCTCTGTCACAGTGATATTCCCATAAGGTGTAGACTTAAAATATTGAATGTTCTGATCTTTGT